>NZ_DFTP01000032.1:623-4240 GCF_002381585.1 Marinimicrobium sp. UBA4209 | reverse complement strand
CGGTTGGTGTACTTCTTGGCAATGGAGATCACCAGGCGCAGGTTGGCCTCGACCATTTCCTTCTTGGCACGGCGGGCGCGGGCCTCACCGATGGACATACGCCGGTTGATCTCCTTGATCTGGGCCAGGGTCAGGCCCGCTTCTTCTTCCAGTTGCGCCAGCTTGCGCTGGGCGCGGGCGATGTCGCCTTCCACGGACTTGAGCGCGTCGGAGTAGTCACGCTTTTTCTTGATGATGCCCGGGATCCAGTCTTCATTGGTCTCGTTGCCCGGGAATTCCTTCATGAAGGTTTTCCGGGGCATGCGGGACTGGCGGACGCACATTCTCATGATGGCGCGCTCTTCGCGGCGAACGCGATCCAGTACGGTGCGGGCTTCGCTGTAAATCGGGTCGAACTGGCGCGGCGGCAGCTTGAAGAACTTGAACAGCTCGCCCAGCTCGGCCAATTCTTTCTGGGCCTGCTTGCTGTCGCGGCCGTGCTTGCTGACGGTCTTCTCGGCCTTGGTCAGTTGCTTGGCCAGGGCGTCGAAGCGCTGACGGGCTTCTTCGGGATCGACGCCGGAGGTGGTTTCTTCCTCGTCGTTCTGATCGTTGTTGTCGTCATCGTCATCATCGTTCTTGTCCTTGGCCTTCTCCTTTTTTTCAGCGGCAGCGGCGGCGGCCTGCTGACTGGAGGTGGCGGTGACGGACGGGATATCGTCGGACGGGTCCAGCCAGCCGATGATGACATCCGGCAGGCGACGCTCTTCCGCTTCAACCAGTTTGAATTCGTCGAGAACGCGCTGTGCCGCGCCGGGCCAGTAGGCCAGGGAGTACATCAGCTCGCGCACCCCCTCTTCGATGCGCTTGGCGATGGCAATCTCACCTTCGCGGGTGAGCAGCTCCACGGTACCCATTTCGCGCATGTACATGCGCACCGGGTCGGTGGTGCGGCCAGCTTCGGTTTCCACTGCGGCGAGTGCGGCGGCGGCTTCAGCGGCGGCAATTTCGTCCGCCGAGGCATCGCCGTCGGTCATCAACAGGGTGTCGGCATCCGGTGCGATCTCGTAGACACGGATGCCCATGTCGTTGATCATCTGGATGATGTCTTCCACCTGATCCGGATCGGAAATATCCTCCGGAAGATGGTCGTTCACCTCGGCATAGGTGAGATAGCCCTGCTCTTTGCCGCGGGCGATCAGCTCTTTGATGCGAGATTGTTGCTGCTGTTGAGCGGTGTCTGCCATTCGGAACCCTGTCGAACCTGAGGTGTGGAAGAAAAGCGCGGGATTATATCGCATATGTTGGGCTTGATTCCATAAAATCAACGCCCGCGCCCGGTTTTAGTGTGGAGTTTTGTGCGCCAGAGCCGCTTTTACCAGCGCTTCGCGCTCTTCGCGGCTTAATCCAGCAAAATCGCTGCTTTTTTGGCGCAGTTGGCTGAGTGCTTCGGTTTTTTGCCGTTCCGCCAATTGGCGCTGAATACCCTTCAGGCAATCGCAGAACGCCACCCGGGTGTCGTAGTCGGCCCGGGAGGGCTTGATGGCCCGATTGGCGCCGTGGGCGCCGGCGGCCACCAGCAGATCCTGACCGGCAATGGCCGCCAGTTGTTCCGCTTCCTTCGCGCCGTACACGCCGCGCCAGTGGCCGATAATGTGAGGTAGCTGATAATGCGGCCGCTCGCGTAATAACTTTAGCAGTTGGCCCAGGGACCGCAACTCCGGTTCGCTGTGTTCGAGCCAGAATTCCGGGGGTTCTTCGGCGGCCAGGGCCGGGTTGGCCAGCAGCAGACCAATGGCCTTGCGCGCCGGCGGCATCAGGTAGCGCTTGCCGGACAGGCTCGGCGGCGCCGGTGGGGCGGCCGCCGGCTCCGGCGCTGCATTGTCGAAGTACTCCTCCCCTGTGGGGCCCGGCTCCTGAGCGTAGGCCGGGGGCTCCTCGTAATCCGGGGGTGGCGGCCGGTCGTCCGCCGGCGCTATATCGACGGGCGCGGCCGGGGCGCGGGTTGGCTCGGCCTCGATCACCACCGGCTCGTGCACCAGCTCCATCAGGGTGTCCCGGTTCAGGCCGGTCCGCTGCGCGAGGCGGTCGAACATCAGTTCCCGGAAGACGCCCCGGGGCAGTTGGTGGAGCAGGGGAGCGGCGCGCTTGCTGAGCAGCGCCCGGCCCTCAAGGCTGCGCGGATTAAGGTCGGCGCTGAGCGCATCGAACAGGTAATCTTCCAGCGGGACCGCCATGTCCACCATGTTGCTGAATTTTTCAGCGCCGATCTGGCGCACCAGGGTGTCCGGGTCCTCGCCTTCGGGCAGGAACAGGAATTTCACCTGTCGGCCGTCTTCCATCACCGGCAGGGCGGCGGCCAGGGCGCGCTCGGCGGCGCTGCGCCCGGCCTTGTCGCCGTCAAAGCAGAACACCACTTCCCGGGTGTGTTTGAATGCCAGTGCCAGGTGGTCCTCGCCGCAGGCGGTACCCAGGGTGGCGACACCGTAGCGGATGCCGAACTGGGCCAGGGCCACCACGTCCATATAGCCTTCCACCACCAACAGACGGGGCAGCTCGCGGTAGGCCTGGCGGGCCTCGTACAGGCCATACAGCTCCCGTCCCTTGTGGAACACCGGGGTTTCCGGGGAGTTCAGGTACTTGGGTTTGTCATCGCCCAGCACCCGGCCGCCAAAGCCGATCACCCGCCCGCGCAGGTCCCGGATGGGAAACATGATGCGGTGGCGGAAGCGGTCGTAGCGTTTGTTCTGGTCCGGCTGGTGGATCAGCATGCCGCCCTCGGTCAGCAGGTGGCGTTCCTGTTCGCCGATGCCGAGGGTTTTCAGCAGGTTGTCCCAGCCCGGTGGGGCGTAACCAATACCGTAGTCCCGGGCAATATGCCCGTCCAGGCCCCGGCGCTTGAGGTAGTCCACCGCTTCCATCCGCTTGGGGTGCTGGCGCAGCTGCAGCCGGTAGTAGCGGTCGGCCTGCTCCAGCAGGCTGTAGATGCTCTTGCGCTCCTGGGCCCTCTCTTTCTGGGCCGGGCTCTGCTCCTCGCGGGGCACTTCCAGGCCGCAGTGATGGGCGAGCTGCTCGACGGCTTCGGGAAAGCCGAGCCGCTCGTAGTCCATGAGAAATCCCACGGCGTTGCCGCTGGCGCCGCAGCCGAAGCAGTAGTAGAACTGCTTGTCCTGGCTGACCGTGAACGAGGGGGTTTTTTCGTCGTGGAAGGGGCAGCAGGCGCTGAAGTTCTTGCCGGTTTTCTTGAGTTTGACGCGATGGTCCACGATCTCCACCAGGTCAACCCGGTCGAGGAGCTCGTCAATAAAGCTTTGTGGAATCAGTCCGGCCATAGCGCCTTATTGTAGCGGGGAATTGAGGTGGGGGAGCGGGATTTTGGGTTGGGTGACGGGGGGTGCGCTTGGTAACGGCGGATGCGCGCTTNNTGCCATCCGTTGTGACAAAACGTGACGCTTAACCCAACCGCGCCTTCAACCGCTTACTCACATCCGCCATATCGGCCCGCCCCTGCACCTGGGGCTTGAGGATGCCCATGACCTTGCCCATATCCTTCATGCCCTCGGCGCCGGACTGGGCGATGGCGTCGGCCACCAGCTGATCCAGCTCGGCATCGGACAGAGGCTGGGGCAGAAACTCCT
>NZ_DFTP01000032.1:0-494 GCF_002381585.1 Marinimicrobium sp. UBA4209 | reverse complement strand
AATCACATCAATTTCCAGGCGCTCCTGATCGGCCAGTTCGGCGCGACCGGCATCCCGGTATTGCTGTTCGGAGTCCCGGCGCTGCTTGACCATCTTGTCCAGAATGGCCAGCACACGGGCGTCGTCGAGTTCGATGCGCTCATCGACCTCGATGCGTTTGAATTCCGCGGTCACCAGACGCAAAACCGCCACGCGGGCCTTTTCTCTGGCCCGCATGGCGGTTTTCAGGGCGTCGTTGATGCGCGTTTGCAATTCTGAACGGGGCATCAGCGTATTCCTGTTTGTCTTGTCTTCAGCGCTTGGCTTGTGCCATTCAGCGCGGGCCCGGCGCGAAGCGCCCAGGCCGGGTTCCGGCCTTAGTACAGGCGCTGGAACTTGCGGTTTTCGCGCTGAACTTTTTTGGCGTGACGCTTAACAGCGGCAGCGGCCTTGCGCTTACGGACAGCTGTGGGCTTCTCGTAGGCTTCGCGGCTGCGAACTTCGGCCAGAATGCC
>NZ_DFTP01000003.1:31212-73470 GCF_002381585.1 Marinimicrobium sp. UBA4209 | reverse complement strand
GGGCGCGCAAGTACTTTTTGAAAAAAGTTTTAAGGCTCCTTGCGTACCTCTTCGGGCGCATCCTCTTCGCCGGATTCAGCGCTGCCCTGAGCAGAGGAATCATCGCCCTCTTTACTGCTATTCACCCACCCCACCAGAGAGGCCCGGCGCCGCCAGAGCCAGATGGCCGGGCCCGACAGGCCGTAGGTGACTGACATGCACAGCAGCACAACCGGCGGGTTGATGCTGACCACCACAAACACCCCCACCACCATCAACATGACCACAAAGGGTACGCGCCCGCGGAAGTCGATGTCCTTGAAGCTGTAGTAGCGAACATTGCTGACCATTAACAGCCCGGCGATGGTCGTGATTAGCGCCGAGGCCACCGCGACGGACACCGACACATCGCCGCTATGGCCAGTCCATACGATGGACGCGAGAATGGCCGCCGACGGCGGGCTGGCCAGACCGACGAAGTACTTCTTGTCGACCACACCTATCTGGGTGTTGAACCGGGCCAAGCGCAAAGCGGCGCAGACGGCGAACACAAAGGCGGCCGCCCAGCCGAGCTTTCCCAAGTCCGACAGCGCCCAACTGAACATGACCAGGGATGGCGCCAACCCGAAGGACACCATGTCCGACAGACTGTCGTATTGTTCACCGAACGCGCTAGAGGTGTTGGTCAGCCTGGCTACCCGCCCATCCAGGCCATCCAGAGCCATGGCCACGAAAATGGCAATGGCCGCACTGTCAAAATTGCCGTGCATGGCGGAAATGATGGCGTAGAAGCCCGCAAAGAGAGCCCCGGTGGTAAACAGATTGGGGAGAAAGTACACCCCACGGTGCCGCACCTTCTTGCCGTTCTCGGAAACCTCCTCTACATGCTCGTCAAAGGGGAGAAAACCCTCATCCCCTTCCTGCAGCCGGGAGTCCTGATCGTTGTTTGTCATAGCCACCTCAACACTGAATTTCCTGTCCCCATGGTACACGAAAGCCCGCTGCAGGTGATCCCGCAGCGGGCTGAACGAGTGCTCGGGGCCCGGAGGGCCCCTGCGCAAGAACTCAGATCTTGGACTTGTCGATGATCTTGTTGGAACCGATCCAGGGCATCATGGCGCGCAGGCGCTCACCGACCTGCTCGATCGGATGCGCCGCATTCAGACGACGACGGGCGGTCATCTCCGGGTAGTTCAGGGCGCCTTCGCTGATAAAGCGCTTGGCGTACTCACCGTTCTGGATGTTGCGCAGGGCCTGACGCATGGCTTCGCGGGACTCGTCATTGATGACCTGGGGACCGGTCACATACTCACCATACTCCGCGTTGTTGGAGATGGAGTAGTTCATGTCGGCAATACCGCCTTCGTACATCAGATCAACAATCAGCTTCAGCTCGTGCAGACACTCGAAGTAGGCCATTTCCGGGGCATAACCGGCTTCCACCAGGGTTTCAAAGCCGGCCTTGACCAGCTCAACGGTACCGCCACACAGCACCGCCTGCTCGCCGAACAGGTCGGTTTCGGTTTCGTCTTTAAAGGTGGTTTCAATAATACCGGTACGACCACCGCCGATAGCGGAAGCGTAGGACAGCGCTACGTCTTTGGCCTTGCCGGACGCATCCTGGAAAATCGCGATCAGATCCGGAATACCGCCGCCTTTGACGAACTCGGTGCGAACGGTGTGACCCGGAGCCTTGGGCGCCACCATGATGACATCCAGATCCTGGCGGGGCACGATCTGGTTGTAGTGGATGGCAAAGCCGTGAGCGAAGGCCAGGGTAGCGCCCTGCTTCAGGTTGGGCTCGATCTCGTCTTTATAGAGCGCAGACTGGAACTCGTCCGGAGTCAGAACCATGACGATATCGGCACTTTTCACCGCGTCGGCTACATTGGCCACTTTCAGGCCAGCGCCTTCGGCTTTCTTGACCGAGCCAGAGCCTTCACGCAGACCGACCACAACCTCAACACCGGAGTCCTTCAGGTTGTTGGCGTGCGCGTGACCCTGGGAGCCATAGCCCAGAATGGCCACTTTCTTGCCCTTGATGATGGAAAGATCACAATCTTTGTCGTAATAAACGTGCATGTTCATCTCCTGAATAGTCGCCCAAAGGCGGGGAACGATTGAATATCGGCCGGCAGTTTAAGGAAAAACACTCATAACGTAAAATGATATATTCGCAACTTGATATTGCATATAATGCAACATCAATCAACGGCAGGAGATCCCGATGGACGCCACAAAGCTTCGTCTCTATCTGGCGCTCGCCGCCACACGCCACTTTGGGCGAGCGGCTACCCAGTGTCACGTCAGCCCCTCCACCATCAGCCGCAACCTGAAACAGCTGGAAGAGGAGCTGGGCGTGACGCTGATGCTGAGGGATAACCGATCCGTGAACCTGACGCCCGAGGGCGAACGATTCCAACGGTTTGCCCGGGAAAGCCTTCAACAGTGGGAGACCTTTCAGGAAGCACTGCACCAGGGCGCCGACGAGCTGCGCGGCCAACTGAGCATTTACTGCTCGGTGACCGCCAGCTACAGCTTTTTGCACGACTTGCTGACCCAGTTCCGGGGCAGCTATCCCGGCATCGCCATCAAACTGCACACGGGGGACCCCGCCCAGGCGGTCGAGCGGATTCTGGCGGGACAGGAGGATATTGCGATTGCCGCCCGGCCCGACCGTCTGCCGGGAAGCCTGGAGTTCAAGTCCATTGCCGAGTCACCCCTGGTGTTCATCGGCCCCGAGGACCCGGCGTTGCTCGCCAATCAGGCCGGCTCCGAACAGGACTGGCGGCGCTGGCCGATCATCATCCCGGAAGAGGGGATTGCCCGGGAGCGCTTTGACGGCTGGTGCCGGGCACAACAGCTGACACCCGACATTTACGCAGAGGTCAAAGGCAATGAGGCAATCGTCAGCATGGTGAGCCTCGGTTTCGGGGTCGGATTGGTGCCAGAGATTGTGCTCAGAAACAGCCCCCTGCGCCAGCGGGTCAAGCCGCTGCCGCAGCAGCCGGACCTGGGGCCCTTCGAAACCGGCATCTGCGTGCTGCAAAGGCGGCTTAAAAGCCCAATTGTGTCAGCACTATGGGAACAGGTGGCGGGTTAACCCCCCCCGGAGCAGCTAACCCGCCACCAGCCATACAGGAATTTACCGCACTGGGGACAACCGCAACACTGCCACATCGTGTGCGGCCAGCTTTAACCGAAGCGGTTTACTGGTATCCCCCTCGCCATCTCTCCAAAGCCGATGCCAGGTGAACTGCTGATCGTGAAAGTTGATGTGATGGCCAAACTGATCATCCTTCACTTCAAAATGATGAGCCCAGTCGTGGGTATAGCTCAGCGGCGTATCCCCGCGGTTCAGAAACATGAAGGCCCAGTCACCGCCTTCCAGCGGTTTTACATAAATCATCAGCTCTCCCTGATGAAGGTACTTCATGGCCTGTACACCCAGAGGGTCCTGATTCAAGGCAATGATGTCTCGGTTCGTCAGAATGTCGCGTGTGGCATCACTCATGTTGCGCAGGTCGTTTCCGGCGATCAGCGGCGAGTTCAACATGGCCCACAGGGTGAAATGGCTGCGGTCCTGCGCCTCTGTCATACCGTTGCCCACTTCGAGCATATCGTAGTCGTTCCAATGACCTGGGCCCGCGTATTGACGCAGTCGCTCATCGGCACGCATTTCGAGAATCTTCAGAACACCCCAGGATGACCAGGAACCCCAACTCAGCTCGCAATCCCAGCAGGGGTAGATATCGCCACTGACCCGCCAGGAGTGCCCCACATCCTCCGCCCAATTCCAGGGCTGGTTATCCCCCCACTCACAGATACTGAACAAAATCGGTCGTCCGGCGCGTTTGAGCGCGTCGCGCATCGTAGTGTATGCGCCAATCGGGTTGATATTCTCGGTATCACACCAGTCGTACTTCAGGTAATCAATGCCCCACTCTGCGTAGGTACGCGCATCCTGATACTCGTAGCCTCGACTGCCCGGATAGCCGGCGCAGGTGGTATTACCCGCATCGGAATAAATCCCCAGCTTCAAGCCACGCTGATGTACATATTCGGCCAGGGCTTTCATCCCGGAGGGAAACCGATCTTTATTAACCTGAATATTGCCCTGAGCATCGCGCTCACCGTGCCAGCAATCATCAATATTGATGTACTCATATCCGGCCGCTTTCATACCCGACTCCACCATGGCATCAGCCATTTCCCGAATCATCGACTCGTCGACATTACAGTCGAACGTGTTCCAGCTGTTCCAGCCCATCGCCGGCGTATCGGCAAGATGCGGAAACTTTTCGGCATTTGCGGCCAACGATGCCCAACCAATCAGAAAGCCGGTAGCCCAAGTTAAAATTGTACTTCTCATAATGATTACCCTTATCAAAATATACGATTTATATTACTTTTAAAAATTTGCGATAAAACGCCCATCAAGCCTGATGCAATGCTCCGTTAATGAACGGGTCGGCGCCAGGATCGAAAGACGAAAAATGAAACCAATGGTTTCCTTTTTGAAAAAGGTCTGAACAATCTTGTTCGCCCCCGGCCAGAAAACCCAATCGGAAGCGAACCTAGGAAGGATCAGTTTTCGCTGTGAAATTCCGGAAGCTCATCCAGAGTGACTACCAGCTCATGGTTGTAAACCTCAACTTTATGTGCATCTTCATTGTAGTACTCGCCCGTCCAGAAGTTACTGCTATTGGTAACACCTTCTTCACTGTCCCCGTCATTCCAGGTCACGAAGAACAGCCACCAGGCGCCATCCTCCTTGATATTGTCCGGGTGAGGAATCGTGCCATTTTCTGTCAAGGCAACCATCTTGTCTTCACTGTCCGGATACTCGACGGCTTCGTTGAACTTGGGGAGTTTGGAGCCGTAATCTTGCGCATCTCCGTAAATATCTTCACCAATAATATCTACATATCGATCCCCCGGGTACCAATCAGCCGAGGCTCCATTCCATACCCAAATCAGATTATTCAGTTCGTGATGATTCGTTAACCGATCGTACAAATACTTCCAGAGCGCTATCTGTGCGTTAGCAGGATGGACGGAATCATCTCGGGTCGCCCCCCACCAGAACCAGCCGCCTGATGCCTCATGCAAAGGGCGCCAGAGGACAGGAACGTCGGCGTCCTGGAGAGCCTTCAACTCCTGTGCAATACGGTCGACATCCGCCTCCATCTGGGCGAACGCGTCAGACTCGCTATCAAGTTGATCACCATCCATTGGTACTCTGAAGCCGGTGGATTCCGTATAGAACTCCAATGTTTCTCCAGACGGATCTCGCCAGTGCCAGTTGAACGTAACCAGCCCTCCCAGTTCCCAGTGCGCGATCGCCTCTTCGGTCTGCATCAAACCAGACCACCCTTGCCCATCAGCTACGGTGTAGTTCATGAAGTCATAGCCCATGATCGCAGGGGCCAGCCCGGTGTCATTGACCACTCGCTGGAACATGTCGGTGGAATCTTTCCACGTCAAGTCCTGCTGACCTGACAGCACCTGCTTTCCGAAAACACTTTTCAGATAGCTGTAAACCGTCCGGGTCGTCTCGGTCGCATTGTCATTGACGAGATTCTCTGCAACATCCAGTTTTTCAACCGTGGGGGCGTTGGGGTCCATATCACCCATCTCGACAACGCAGTTTTCTTCCTCCTGACTGATTACCTGCTGCCCCCAGCCATCGCCATCGGAATCGACCGATGCCTCCGGCTCAGTACAATAGGGGTAGTCCACTCCCTCAACCTCAACATAGGTCAGCGCATTTTCTGGATCGTGTTGATTGGTATCGGGATTATCTTCAATAGCGTTATTACTACCACACCCCAGAATTCCTGCCGTAAAAGCCAGAATGGCTGCGGCACAGGTGCTACTTTTAAACAGATAGAGTTTCATTTGGTCTCTTCCAGTATCAAACCACTTGTAAAGACAACAAAACATCGGACCAGAGCTCCCAGTGACGGAGGGAGCACTGGTCCTAGCGCTCAGATCTATTCGGCCTCAGGAAAGCTAGCCGGAACGGAGGTCTCCATCAGGCCGCCTTTACCATGGACTACCTGCTCACCCCGATCCGTCAAATCCACGCTGGTCTCTTCAGAGTTGGACAAGTCAAACCCGGCCGCGCTTTCCGAATTATCAATCCACGTCCAGGCCAACCAACTGATGGGGGCGGAACGTTCGAACGAGGCAACATCCGCAAGCAAGTCATCTGCCACCAAGCCGCCTTCGACCATATCCACTTCCAGCCAATCAAACTGTTCCGCATAGTGGAAATCAATCAGTTGGACCACTTCTTCCTCAACCTCCAACGGAATGTCACCCTCGATACGCATTTCTCCGACTTTGATTGGCGCATCGGGCATATCGCTGACGCCGAACACCTGGAAACCAAAGTGTTGCGGGGTGCCGTTGCGCTCAAATCCTTCGGGCAACTCCATGACGAACTCTTTGGTCACCCACTCACCCGGCGTCAGATCTTCAATGGTCCAGACCGCGAGATTGGTGTGGTTAGACCAATTAGCATCCTGAATGAACACGCGGAATTCAAAGTCCTCCGGTGCCTGAGCGTAGGCCTCATCCAACTGCAGGGTCAGAGTCATTTCCAGGGTTTCACTGTTGAGATTGAAGTTTTCCACCTCGCTCAGATCATTCTTTTGGACAGCGAAAGTGCGGTTGTTATCATCCGAGGTATCACCCGCCTCAGAGGGGCGCGGTGACATGACCAGAGCACCATCTTCCGCCGACACACTGACCGGCAGAGTGTGCCAACCGAGCACCGCCCAGCCATCGGTTCCTTCGGTGAAATCAGACTGATACTGGGTACCCCACTCGAAGGCAACCTGCTCTTCAGGCAATCCAAGCACAGTGATGTTATCGAACAGAATCGGCTCAACACTGCCATTCAAGTTACCCATCTGGATCCCAAGGTCTGAGCCACCGGCCCACTCTGCCTCAAAGGTGAGAGTAGTCCACTCGCCGAACGTGACATTGCCAGCTCCCAGATAGTTTGCCGTCTGCCAGCCCGCGGTATTGGACAGGACAGTGAAGTAAAGCTCCTGACTGGCATCGCCGTAGGCCGCCGGCACCAATACGTCGAGGGTAATTTCGACCTGCCCCGAGTAACTGACCCCGCCCATAGCACCTGAAAGCGCCAGCACTTCACCATCCCCAGCCTCCCGGGTGAGAGCAAGAGCGCCATCCACTTCTGAAACGCCAGTTTGCGGATCCTCCCAGGACGCTGGCGCCCAGTCGGCAACACCATCATCGAAGGTCCATTCCCGCAGCAACTCCGGGACAGACGCCTCGATAACTTTGATGTTGTCAACACGAAGCTCGCCATTCACCTCGGGATTCTTACCATTGGCCACCAACTCCAGCCCGATTTTGGTGACACTGGAGGCATCAAAGCCGTCTTCCGCCCAGCCAAAGGAGCTATCGTCCTGAACAACTTTTTTCAGGCTTGACCAGCGGTTGGCCTGCAGGCTATCGGCTGAGTTCCACCCCAGGTTGGCGTAGCGCCCTTCACTATCCCGGAGGTACATCTGAAGCCCCATGACGCCCTCGCCTTCCGCGGCCTGCATGTAGGCCTCATCCAGATAGACCTCCATACTCACTTCCCGGCCAAGCACACTCATCGACTCCGGCAGCACTGCCAGATAACCGGCTTTGTCGTCTGGCGTCTGCCAATCGATGGGCAACTGAGCTGCATTATCTCCGGCGGCCAAGATCATCAAATCCTGGTGGCGAATAGCGTCCTCTTCCGCATTGGAGTCACCGAACTCACTGACAACGACCGGTATACGCTCGCCCTTCAATAGCTCCATCGCCGACGCCATATCGTCCCGGTCACGCCAGCGCGATCCGAAAGCATGCACAGAAAGAACAATATTTTCCTCATCATCTGCGGCCAACAGCTCCCGCCCCCGATTACCAAGGAAGGCATAGTAATCCTGGCCACAGCCGGGCGCATCAATCACGATCGGGTTGCGGAATCCGGCCCGGCGCATCTGCCGGATGACGGCTTTGTAATTGTCAATGTAGATCCGGTACCCCTGACTGTACGAGTTAAAAATGCCGGTCGGTCCCCACTTGCTCGCCAGATTGAGCATAACGTGGGGCTGGAAGCGGTCTTGCACCAGCACCGGAACCCACTCGTTCAGCCACAGGTCGTTCACCGCCCCAAACAGAGCTTCATCATCGGCGGCACATGCAACCTCGGGCTCCCAATAGGTCACTATTGCCACGAGGCCAGCATCGACCGCAGTGAGCAGCGCCGCCTCGAGCTCATCCGCCGTGGTGTCAGAGCGGAGTTGTAAACGCACCACATTAGAGCCCACCTCTTGAATCGAGGTAATACCATTGATTCGCTCCAAGGGGTTATCGCCGTATTGCAGGTTTACACCGCGCAAAAGCACTGGTTCACCGGTGGCATCGAGCAACTGTGAACCATCGGATGACAAGACCGGAGCATTTTCCGAAGGACGCGGACGCCCCTCATCTCCTTGAACAGGTTCGGGGATCAGCTTGTGCTTTTCTGAATCCGGGGTGTCCAACATGCTGCCGCCGCAGGCTTGCAGGCCGAAGGCACAGGCGAGCAGCGCTAGATAGCCAATTTGTTTTTTCATAATGAACTCCGAAATTATTCTTAGTCGGTTAAGCCTTTATTGATGTCAGCACGATCGTTAAAACGAGAGGCTGACGCCGGCTGCATAGCGGCGTTCCTGAACCCACAGCGAACGGAAATGATTTTCCCACTGGCCATAGCTGTGGCGGCTTTCACTGGTCAGATTGGTGCCGTTCAGGTATAGGCTTATGTTGTCGTTGATCCAGTAATTGACGGACAGGTCGAGGTAACCGGTTGGCTCAAGCCACTGCCCCATTTCCATGACGGCAGCGGTCGTATTGACTTCGAACCGCTCCATGTACTCTTCGCTTCGCCAGTTGTACGCCGCGCGAACATTGAGCCCCCCTTTGTCGTACCACAGAATCAGGTTGGCCTGATGCTCGGAGTTAGAGGGCAGCGGAAACTTGTTCCCTTCCAGATCCGAGTATTGGGACTCGCTTTGCGAGTAGGTGTAGTTCGCTTCGATGCCCGTCGCACTGAGGTGCTCCCCGGGCAGGAAAGTGAACGGCTGCTTATAGCCCACCTCCAGCCCGTATAAATCCGAGGCACCGGTGTTTCGCGTGGTCCAGATATTGGCGCGGCGACCGCGGTCGATACCATCAAGGTCTCGGAAGGAGCGCTGTTCCTGCCCCGGTTCTACGGCGGTTTCCACGTCAATCAGGAACAGGCTGGCACCCAAGATGGAGTTCTCGGCGAAGTACCACTCTGCCGCCGTGTTATAGACCCGGGCCCGCCAGGGCTCGATATCCGGACGCCCCTGATCTTCACCTCCTCCAACACAACCGACATCATCCTGTACCGGACCGGAGGGACCGACCACCATGACCGGCTCACCATTTTCATCGGTTTTAGGGCAGCGCTGGTACCAGAGGTTCAGGCTGGCTCCGACGTTATCCAGATCATTTCGGGTCATAGTCTCAGCAAAGCCGAAACGAACGGTGACATCGTCTGTGGGAAACAGGTTGAAGTTGACTGAAGGCAACACATCGGTGAAGTCCACTTCATCGGTTTGCGTGCCGTAAACAAACGCAAGCTTCTGCCAGTCGTCATAGCCGATGGAATTGAACATATCGAGAACTTCCGGCACATCATTTCGGATGACCGTCCGATCGGTCTGAACCACTTTCACCCCGACATTGCCTGAGTAGGGGATACCGAAGAGTCCCTGATCGAAATTCTCGAAATTCACCTGTACGTGAGCGGAAGTACTGGCCTCTTCCACGTCGTAGCTGTAGCCGGGGTTTTCCACGGCCCGCACCTCGCCGTACAGACGTGTCATAAAGTCATAGGGGCTGTCCCAGGCGTCGGGGTTCAGAGCCGCTACGCCGTCTTCAAACCCACCAATGGGGCCAAAATCGGTAAAGACGACGGTGTCGTCACCGCTAAACCCATTGTCCTGTAAACCACCGACCTCGACCAGATTGATATTGGTTTCCGAAAAATCGAACTTGCGCCAGTCGGGGTAGCGTTGCCACACCAGGTTGCCCGGAAGCAGCTTGTAGCGCAGATCCGCGGGAACCCGCGGATCTTCCCAATCGGTATAACGTCCGGTAGCAGTCACATATTCGAATCGGTCGCTGCGTGCCTCCCGAATCCCGTGACGCAAGCCAACATCAATGGATTCGACCAGCCCCCAATCCAGACGCAGGTTTACATCCGCACGCACGACATCCAGCTCCGCCTCAAGATTGCTCCCTTGAGCGAACCCTTGGTACTGGTCGAGAACCGCCGGATCGGCCAAACTGGGCCCTTGATAGTGGAACTCGGGATAATCCGGTCGATAATCCACCGTCACGCGGTAACCTTCCACCGGATCCTTACCATCTTCACCATCCTCATCAACCCAGAGCCACGCCGGAGTCCCCTGCTGGAACGTCGCTTCGCGGGTCTGACTCTCTGCTTCACCGTGGACATAACGCACACTGGCGATCAGGTTGTCGTGATTGGTGTAGTTCAATTCCAGGTTGGTGTTGATGGCAGCGGTTTTTTCTATGTCGTTATCCGAGCGGGTCTGGAAGTCTGCCGCCCAGACATCCGCCACGGTGACGTAATACAAGTCATGATTGACAGTATTACCGGCGCCGTCCGGCACCCCAATGGTGGCTCCGTATTCAACCTGAGTATGGGGCGAGTCCTGCACGACGTTGTACACATTCTCGCTAAAGACGCCAGGCTCACCATTGACCTCAAACGACTGCGGAGTACTACCACCGTTAAAGCCGGCGCTGACCCCTCGATCGTATCGGTCCATACGGGTGTAGAACACATCACCCTTGAGAGTAAAATTATCGTTGAGCTCCCACTCCGCGCTGACGGTGCCGCCCGTGCGCTCACGCTCCATGAATTGACTGTTGGCACTGTAACGGTCGGGGACAATGTACCAATCGTTCGGATTACCGGTGCCAGCCAAATCCGGGGCATTGTTTACCGGGTCTGGGCCCACGGGTAGCGGTGCCCCCCCCTGAGACTCCAGAAAGCCCAGACGATGGCCATTCCAGATGGAGTAGTTGGCCGCGTTGGAAATCGAGTGATTGAGGTTGGCGTAGACGGCGAGTCGATTGTCAAAGTTGTAACCCACCATGACACTGGCACTGTGGTCCGGGTCGCGGGTGCCTTCCGTGCCATCGGCTTTCATTTCGTTTTTGGAGCGCTGACCCTGGGCCGCCTCCAGACGCAGACGACTGGTCCAGCCTTCATCCAGCGCCAGGGGCTTGAACGTCCTCAGATCAACCACCCCGGATACCCCGCCCGAGAGCATGGAAGCACTTTGAGATTTGTACACGTCTACGCCGCTCATCAGGCCAGCAGGGATGTCAGAGTAGTCCGGCTGAACGCCGGTAATCGATTGAGGGCTGAGAAACTGTTCTCCATTGAGCGTGGTCAACACCTGAGGCATACCACGAATGTTCAGACTGGTGCCCTCATTGGCTTCTCGGGTGATCTGCACCCCTGTCACCCGCTGAAGTGAATCGGTGATGGTGGTATCGGGAAGCCGGCCAATGTCTTCGGCAACAATGGAGTCGACTATACGATCAGAGTCGCGTTTGATATCAATGGCCATTGACTGAGAAGCCCGTACTCCGCGCACGATGACTTCTTCGAGAAGACTAGTTTCCTCTTCACCGCCTCCCTGCTCTTGGGCTTGCACCCCCACACTACTCAGTGCGCAGCCGATGGCCAGTGCCAAAGCGGTTTTCTGCGAACCATACCCTCTGCGTTTGATCATACTGACATTCCTCTTATTACTTTTATTAACGTTATTGACTGGGCGAAAGCCCGTCGCCTTCGGAGTGATTCCGAGCCGGTGAGTGGGCCGATGACGCCACAACTCAGGGTTTCTTTATAGTCGGGAGCCCCCTTTATTCTCTGTAACCGGTTCCAAACTGAAGGCAAAAATAAGCTCCCTGAGAGAGCAGGAAGCTATTAGGATCTGTAACCGATTACAAATAGCCTAGCCCAAATACTTTTTGGTGGCAACCAAAAAAAGAAGGGGTGGGTATTTTTTTCGGTACGATTTGGTCTAAAAAGGGAGGGAGTTTATAACGAAAGCCGTCAATACCGCGTCACAGCACTTTGATCCGGCACCCTCCCTGGCGCCAATCGAGGCTACAGACTCAGTACTTTTTCACCGCGGGAGATACCCGACACACCAGAGCGCACCACTTCCAGAATGGACGCTTCGCCCACGGCCTGAAAGAAGGCGTCCAGTTTGTCGCTGGTGCCGGTGATCTGGATGACGTACAGCGAGCTGGTGACATCCACGATCTGGCCACGGAAGATGTCTACACAGCGCTTCACTTCTGCACGCTGGGCACCGGAGGCTTTGACTTTGACCAGCATCAGCTCACGCTCAATGTGGGCGCCTTCGGTCAGATCCACCAGTTTGACCACATCGATCAGCTTGTTCAGGTGCTTGGTGATCTGCTCAATCTTGTGATCATCCCCAATGGTGGTCAACGTCAGGCGAGACAGGGTCTCGTCTTCGGTGGGGGCCACCGTCAGGGTTTCAATGTTGTAGCCACGCTGGGAAAACAGCCCGACCACCCGGGACAGTGCGCCCGGGGCGTTTTCAATCAATACCGAAATAATACGTTTCATGTCAGGTACGCTCCGTCTTGCTCAGCCACATGTCGCGCATGGACCCATTGGGTGCAACGTGCATGGGGTATACGTGTTCGCTTGGGTCAACCTGGATGTCCATAAACACCACCCGATCTTTCATGGCGAAACACTCTTCCATCTTGGCTTTGAGGTCTTCTTTGCGCTCCACGCGAATGCCGACATGCCCGTAGGATTCCATCAGCTTGACGAAATCCGGCAGAGTCTCCTCGTACAGTGATTCGGAGTAGCGGCTTTCGTACTGCATATCCTGCCACTGCTTGACCATACCCAGGGCATGGTTATTCAGGCAGATGATTTTCACCGGCAGGTGATACTGGGTACAGGTCGCCAGTTCTTGGATGCACATCTGTATGCTGCCTTCCCCGGTCACGCAGGCGACTACCGCATCGCGGTGCGCCATCTGTACGCCCATAGCCGCCGGCAGGCCGAAGCCCATGGTGCCCAGACCACCGGAGTTGATCCAGCGACGCGGCTTGTCGAACAGATAATACTGGGCCGCAAACATCTGGTGCTGGCCCACGTCAGAGGTGACGTAGGCATCGCCCCCAGTCACTTCGTACAGCGCCTTGATCACATCCTGAGGCATGATTTTATCGCCGTCGGTGTTGTAGCGCGGCACGGTATAAAGACCGTGACGGGTACGCCACTCGTCAATCTGCTTCCACCAGGCCTTGATCGCATCGGCGTCCGGCAGTTCTTTGCTCTCTTTGACCATGGCCAGCATTTCGGTCAGCACGCTCTCCACCGATCCAACGATAGGCACATCGGCGGCAACCGTTTTGGAAATGGAGGCCGGATCCACATCAATGTGGATGATCTTGGCATTGGGGCAGAACTTGCTGACGGTGTTGGTTACCCGGTCGTCAAAGCGTGCGCCCACGGCGAGAATGACATCGCTGTGATGCATGGCGGTATTGGCTTCAAAGGTGCCGTGCATGCCCAGCATACCCAGGAACTGGCGGTCGGAACCCGGGTAGGCCCCCAGCCCCATCAGGGTATTGGTGACCGGGAAGTTCAGGCGTTTGGCCAGATCGGTCAGCAAATCGGAACCATTACCCTGAATAACACCACCACCGGCATAAATGACCGGACGCTTGGATTCCAGCAGCAATTGGACGGCTTTGCGAATCTGCCCGGTGTGCCCGCGAGTGGCCGGATTGTAGGAGCGGATCTTGACCTTTTCCGGGTACTCGTAGGGGAAGGTCTCACCGGGCGCCGTGATATCTTTGGGGATATCAATGACCACGGGGCCGGGACGACCGGTTGAGGCAATGTAGTAAGCCTTTTTGACGATTTCCGGAATCTCGCTCGGATGCTTGACCATAAAGCTGTGCTTTACGATCGGCCGGGACACACCCACCATGTCCGTTTCCTGAAACGCATCTTCACCAATGCGCTCAGAGACCACCTGACCGGAAATGACCACCATCGGAATCGAGTCCATATAGGCGGTGGCAATACCGGTAATGGCATTGGTCGCACCGGGGCCGGACGTCACCAGCACTGTGCCCACCTGACCGGTCGCGCGCGCATAGGCGTCCGCCGCGTGGGTGGCCGCCTGCTCGTGACGGACCAGGATGTGCTTGACGTCTTTCTGCCGAAATATGGCATCGTAAATATGCAGGGCCGCACCGCCCGGGTAACCGAACACGTGCTTGACGCCTTCGTCCCGCAGGGAGCGAATCAGCATATCTCCGCCTGATAGCATTTCCACTGGGTAACCTCTCAAATAACCATGAATGTATGAACTCAGGGGTCGCAACAACCACAAACCACGAAGCCACGGCCTGCCCGCCCTTCGGATCGGGAGCTGTGCTTCTCTGAATCGAGTCAGTCTTGGGATTCCCCGACCTCCCGCGCGGGTAGCAATTGCGGGCTGGCTCTGGGCAGGCGGCGTAGGTTAACGCGCCTTCGCGGCTGCGGATGGTTCGGGGGCCGGGTCGGCCTCCGGTGTAGAGTACGGCACCGAGGTTGTCGGCTGGCTCTACACGCCATCGTGCGAACTTGCTATTGTTCGGAAAATGCTCCGGAAAGTCAAGAGTAAACAGGGACTTGGGCGATAAGTTCACAAATCGGGGACAAGTTCGGCCTCTGGCGCGGGACACACCTTTCTCGACGGGTCCCTCCGGGCTATAGTGTATCCATGATACATGCGGCGCGAGGCCATGAGCGCAGGATGGCTTTTACCGGCCCACTACCGCCGCCCGCCAACGAAGGGAGCCCAACATGAAACACCCGCTTCTGGCCGTGCTGGCCATCACGCTCTGCGCCACCCCACTGACGGGGCTGGCCGATCAGGTTTACCGCTGGGTCGATGATGAGGGAGTAACGCATTTTACGTCTCATCCGCCCAAGGGGCGTCCATCGGAAACTCTGCGCACCCAGACAGGCCACAGCGAACCGGTGGATTACTCCAGCCAGTATCCACGCCCCGAACCCGAGCAGCCGGAACCACAATCGGCGGCCAGCAATGTCGAGCAACCCTCGAAACAGGAGCTGGATGAAGCCTGTCAGCGGGCCCGACAGAATCTGGAAACCCTGGAGCGGGGAGGCCGGATTGCCGTAGAGACCGAGGACGGCAGTCGGCGTTACCTGGGCGAGGAGGAGCTGTCCGAACGGGCGGAAACCGCCCGCCAGATTATGGACCGAGCCTGCTGAAGCAACTCCGAGCGCGCACTCAGTGGAGCGCGCGCTTCTCGAAGCTCAAGCGGTCGCCCTTGAGCACCGCATGGATATTATCCCCCGGCACAAAGCGCCCCTGAAGAATATCCTGGGCCAGCGGGTTTTCGATCTGCTGCTGGATCGCCCGCTTGAGTGGCCGGGCGCCGTAGACCGGATCGAACCCGGATTCGGCCAGTTTATCCATCACCGCATCGTCCAGGCTCAAGGTCAGATCCCGCTCAGCCAGACGCTTGCGCAGCAGGCTGAGCTGAATATCGGCAATGCCGCGAATCTGCTCACGACCCAATGGGTGGAACACCACCACTTCGTCTACCCGGTTGATGAACTCCGGCCGGAAGTGACGTCCCACCACCTCCATGACCGCGTCTTTCATCGCCGCATAGCGGTTTTCATTGCCCAGGGAGTCTCCGGTTTTCTCTTCGTCGAAGCTCACGGTGTCGTAAGAGCGATCTTCCGCCAGGTCCTGAATGCGATCCGAACCGAGGTTGGAGGTCATCACGATCACGGTATTGCGGAAGTCCACGGTCCGGCCCTGGCCATCGGTGAGTCGGCCATCTTCCAGCACCTGCAACAGGATGTTGAACACATCCGGGTGGGCTTTTTCCACCTCATCCAATAACAGCACCGAGTAGGGACGACGGCGCACCGCTTCGGTGAGATAACCGCCCTCTTCGTAGCCGACATAGCCAGGGGGTGCACCGATCAGGCGAGCCACGGAGTGCTTCTCCATGAACTCGGACATGTCGATGCGCACCATGGCTTCCTGGCTGTCGAACAGGAACTCCGCTAGGGACTTACACAGCTCGGTTTTACCCACCCCGGTTGGCCCGAGGAACAGGAAAGAGCCGTTGGGGCGGTTCGGGTCCGACAGGCCGGCCCGGGAACGACGCACCGCATTGGCCACAGCGACCACTGCTTCGTGCTGACCGATCACCCGCTGGTGCAGGGCATCCTCCATCCGGATCAACTTGTCCCGTTCGCCCTCAAGCATTTTGGAAACCGGAATGCCGGTCCACTTGGAGACCACTTCTGCAATCTCCTCATCGGTCACCCGGTTGCGGAGCAGCTTCATTTCCATCATTTCGACTTGGCTGGCCATATCCAACTGCTTCTCCAGCTCAGGAATGACGCCGTACTGCAGCTCCGACATACGGGCGAGATCGCCCGCTCGGCGCGCCGCCTCCATATCCAGCCGGGCCTGCTCCAGGTTGCTTTTGATCTCATGGGAGCCCTGCAGCGCGGCTTTTTCCGCACGCCAGACTTCGTCGAGGTCGGCGTACTCACGTTCGAGCCGGTCGATATCCGACTCAATTTTTTCCAGGTGTTTTTTACTCGCCTCGTCTTCGTCCTTTTTGACCGCCTCGCGCTCAATTTTGAGCTGGATGAGACGCCGCTCCAACCGGTCCATCTCCTCCGGCTTGGAATCAATTTCCATCCGGATACGACTGGCCGCCTCGTCGATCAGGTCAATGGCCTTGTCCGGCAGTTGCCGGTCGGTGATGTAGCGCTGGGACAGTTTGGCGGCGGCGATAATGGCCGAATCGGTAATGTCTACCCCGTGGTGGACTTCGTAGCGCTCTTTCAGGCCCCGCAGAATGGCGATGGTATCGGCCTCACTCGGCTCGTCCACCAGCACTTTCTGGAAGCGACGTTCCAGTGCGGCGTCTTTCTCGATGTACTGGCGATACTCATTCAGGGTGGTGGCCCCGACACAGTGCAGTTCGCCGCGCGCGAGTGCCGGTTTGAGCATATTGCCCGCATCCATGGCGCCTTCGGCCTTGCCGGCCCCGACCATGGTGTGCAGTTCGTCGACAAACAGAATGACCTGCCCCTCTTCCCGGGCCAGCTCTTTGAGCACGGACTTCAGGCGCTCTTCAAACTCGCCACGGAATTTGGCACCCGCCAGCAGGCTGCCCAGATCCAGCGACAGGAGACGTTTGTTTTTCAGGCCTTCGGGGACTTCGCCGTTGACGATTCGCTGGGCGAGCCCTTCCACGATGGCGGTTTTACCGACACCGGGCTCACCAATCAGTACCGGGTTGTTTTTGGTACGGCGCTGCAGGACCTGGATGGTCCGGCGAATTTCATCGTCCCGGCCAATCACCGGATCCAGCTTCCCGGCTTCGGCCCGGGCGGTGAGATCCAGGGTGTATTTTTCCAGCGCCTGGCGATTGCCCTCGGCGTCGGCATCGTCCACGGTTTCACCGCCGCGGACTTTCTCTACAGTCTGCTCCAGGCTGGTGGCGTCACCAAACTGTTTGAGCAGTTTGCCCAACTGGCTCTCGCCATCGAGCATGGCGGCCAAAAGGACCGACTCGCTGGAGACAAATTTGTCACCAGCTTTCTGGGCGCGACGATCGGCCAGATTGAGCAGGCGGCCGAGCTCCTGGGACATACCCACATCGCCGGTCGGATTCTGCACTTTGGCCAGGTTCTCCAGTTGCTTGGCCAGCTCATTGCGCAGGCCGGTCATATTGAAGCCGGATTGCGCCAGGAGTGAGCGAGCCGTGCCGCCCTGTTGATCCAGAAGCGCCTGGAGCAGGTGGTAGGATTCCAGCTGGCTATGATCCCGGCCCACTGCCAGGGACTGAGCGTCAGACAACGCGGTTTGCAGCTGGTTGGTCAATCGATCAATGCGCATGGGTGTGCCTCAAGAATAGTCATTACTGATAACCAAGTATGGTTAAAAGAATGGGGGCACACCCCGAAAAAGCAAGGCGCGAGGCCGCGCTTTGTGTCAGGGGTTGATCCAGATCAAGCTGGCCATCCGGCCGGTGTCGCGATCCCGGCGATAAGAATAAAATCGCTCGCGGTCGCGGTAGGTGCAGAAATCACCGCCGTAAACGGCGGTCACCCCCAGAGCCTCAAGCTCGGCGCGAGCCAGAACATACAAATCGCCCTGAAAATGCATCGGCTTCTGACCGGGCTGGAAGGCCTGTGCAATGGCCTCATTGTGGGCTTCGTTGCGCGCCTGTTCAAAAAACGCCTCCAGCACCTCCACCCCCACCTCAAAGTGGGGCTGAGACAGCGCGGGACCGAGGTAGGCCAGCAACTGCGCCGAGGGTTCACTGAAACGTGCCACCGCCGCTGCCAGCACCCCCTGGGCCAAGCCCCGCCAGCCGGCATGCACCGCCGCCACTCGCGTGCCCTGCTGATTGCACAGCAGCACCGGCAGACAATCCGCGGTCAGCACCGCGCAGGCCAGTCCGGGCTGTTTCGTATGACAGCCATCGGCGGTCAAAACCCGGCCATCGTCCTGCGCCTCGACCACCGCCGTGCCATGAATCTGCTCCAGCCATTGAGGTCCGCGCTCCAGCCCGAGCTCCGCCTGCAGCAGAGCACGGTTGCGCTGCACCGCCGAGGCGTCGTCCCCCACGTGCAATGCCAGGTTGAACTGAGCGTAGGGGCCCTCACTCACGCCCCCCTGGCGGGTGGTGATGGCGGCCCGCACTCGCTCCGGGGCGGGCCAGTCGGGGCGGATAAGCTCAAGCTCGGACATAGCAGTCTCCGGTGATTGACTCAGCCGGCCCGAAGGGCGGCCAGTAAAGATTGGAAGTCTTCGGGCAAGGGCGCGGTCCACTCACGATACTCCCCCGTACCGGGGTGCTCCAGCCCCAGCCGGGCCGCGTGCAGCGCCTGGCGGGGGAAGCTTTTCAGCTCGTGAATCAGCTCGTCACTGGCGCCCTTGGGAATTTTGAAGCGCCCGGCATAGGTGGCATCACCCACCAGCGGGTGGCGGATATGCGCCATATGCACCCGGATCTGATGGGTGCGGCCGGTTTCCAGCTTGACCCGGATATGGGTGTGGGCCGCAAAGCGCTCCAGCAGCCGATAGTGGGTCACGGCGCGCTTGCCGCCGCGCTCCAGAACGGCCATTAATTTGCGCTGGCGCGGGTGGCGACCAATGGGCGCATCCACGGTACCACCACCGGTCATGGTGCCAATGGCCACCGCCTCGTATTCGCGACTGACAATGCGCTCCTGCAACTGCTCTACCAGGTCGGTGTGGGCCGACAGTGTCTTGGCCACCACCATCAGGCCCGTGGTGTCCTTATCCAGACGATGCACGATGCCCGCCCGGGGCACCCCCTCCAGGGCCGGGCAGTGATGCAGAAGCGCGTTCAGCAGGGTCCCGGTGTGATTGCCCGCCGCCGGGTGCACCACCAGACCGGCGGGCTTGTTGATCACCAGCAGGTCGTCGTCTTCATAAACAATGTTCAGGTCGATGGCCTCGGGCTCCCATTCTCCCTGCGCTTCGAGCTCCGCCTCCAGGCGCAGGGTCTCCCCGCCCAGCAGGCGCTCCTTGGGCTTGGCAATACGTCCGTCCAGGGTCAGTTGGCCGTCCTTTATCCAGGATTGGAGCCGGGCCCGTGAGAATTCAGGGAACAACCCGGAGGCGACCTGGTCGAAGCGCATGCCGGCCATATCCGGGGGCACGCGGGTGCTCTGTTGCAATTGATCCGCCATGGGGCGTGATTACCTCTATCGAGTGCGAGAGTGCGCGGCCCCACCGGGGCGCTTTGGTATACGCACGCTCTGTGTTTTAATAGCCCGCTGCTCCAGTGGGCCGGTACGGAGCCCACTGACTTTTGAATCGTGAACGAGTTTTGAATCCTATGCGAGTCCTGCAACTCCTACTGCTCGGCGGCCTGTTGGCGCTGATTACCGCCTGCTCCAATACCGATCGCGAGCCAGAGTATACCAGTGAGGCCGACCTTTACGAGGCCGCGCAGGCGCAAATGCGCCGCAGTCAGTGGGAAACCGCCATCAGCAACCTGCAATCACTGGAAGAGAACTTCCCGTTTGGCACCTATGCCGAGCAGGCCCAGCTGGAGCTGATTTACGCCTACTACCGCTCCGGCGACGCCGATATGGTATCGGCCACGGCCGACCGATTCATCCGTCTTCACCCCCAGCACCGCAATGTGGATTACGCCTATTATATGAAAGGGCTCAGCTCCTTTACCGAGGGTCGTGGCATGTTCGAGCGGGTGCTGCCGACGGACCTCACCCAGCGCGACCCCGGCGCCGCACGGGACTCCCTGGACCACTTCGCCCAGCTCCTCACCCGCTTCCCGGACAGCATTTACGCCTCGGACGCCAAGCGCCGCATGCTGTACCTGCGCAACCTGCTGGCCCGCTACGAAATTCACGTGGCCAACTACTACTTCAAACGCGGCGCCTATGTCGCAGCCACCAACCGTGGGCGCTACGTACTGGAAAACTTTGATACCACCCCTGCCGTTCCCGATGCACTGGCAGTGATGGTGCAGGGCTACGAGCTGCTGGATATGCCGGAGTTGTCCGCCCAGATGCTGGATATCCTCAAGCTGAACTACCCGGACCACCCGGCGCTGAACGACGATGGTTCTTTTGATTTCCAGTACAGTTCGGATGAGGGCGATCGCAGCTGGCTGAGCCTGATCACCTTTGGCTTGTTCGACAAGAGTGAGCCACCGGGCTTTGATACCCGGGAGCTTTATAATCCGGAATATCAGGACGCGCCGCAGCCGCCT
Organism: Marinimicrobium sp. UBA4209; assembly: GCF_002381585.1. Taxonomy (NCBI): domain Bacteria; kingdom Pseudomonadati; phylum Pseudomonadota; class Gammaproteobacteria; order Cellvibrionales; family Cellvibrionaceae; genus Marinimicrobium; species Marinimicrobium sp. UBA4209. The sequence goes on along the minus strand of NZ_DFTP01000003.1, from coordinate 52,542 downwards.
TCAGGGGTTTGATGGCTGTTTTGGTGTGACCGTGTCGGGTTACGCGCTGGGCGCTAACCCGACCTAAGGGAAAGCGCCCGCTCTTACCGTCAGTTTTCTTACTCTCCCAACTTCCATCCGGACGTAATAGGATAACGCCGATCGCGGCCGAAGCCACGCTGGGTGATGCGCACGCCAATCGGGGCCTGGCGGCGCTTGTATTCATTGATGTCCACCAGTCGGACCACGCGCTCGACATCTTCCCGCTCAAAACCCCGGGCAATAATGGCTTCCGCACTGCAATCCTGCTCCACATACAACGCCAGTATCTGATCCAGCACCTCGTAAGGCGGCAGGCTGTCCTCATCTTTCTGATCCGGCGCCAACTCGGCGGACGGTGGGCGGGTAATGACGGACGGGGGAATCACCTCGCCCTGTTCGTTGCGGTGCCTGGACAGCTCAAACACCAGGGTTTTGGGAACGTCTTTGAGCGCATCGAACCCGCCGGCCATATCGCCGTACAGGGTGGAGTAACCGACCGCGAGCTCACTTTTGTTGCCCGTGGTCAGCACCAGGTCGCCCCGTTTGTTGGACCAGGCCATCAGCAGGACGCCTCGACAGCGGGCCTGCAGGTTCTCCTCGGTGGTATCCCGTTTGGCCCCCTCGAAGACGGGATCCAGGGTCGCCATAAAGGCCTCGTACATGGGCTCGATACTCAGTGAGTGGTAACGCACGCCCATGCGGCGGGCCTGTTCGGCGGCGTCGGTCTGACTCAGTTCCGAGGTGTATCGAAACGGCATCATGATCGCCGTTACCCGCTCCGGACCCAACGCATCCACGGCGATGGCCAGCGTCAGGGCCGAGTCGATGCCGCCGGAAAGGCCCAGCACCACGCCTTTGAAACCATTCTTGTTCACATAATCCCGCGTACCCGTCACCAGCGCCTGATACACGGAGTCCAGGTCCTGCTGCTGGGGAGCCAGCGCCTGATGGGCCATATGGACCGAGCCATCGTGCCAGTTGGCCTGCAGCAGCTCCAGCGACTCCTGCCAGGCGGGCAGGCGCCGGCACAGGTCGCCCTGGGCGTTCACCGCCACCGAGCCGCCGTCGAATACCAGCTCGTCCTGGCCGCCCACCTGATTGACATAAACGATGGGCATATGCCCTTGCCGCGCGCGCTCGGCCAGCAACTGCTCCCGCTCACGCGGCTTGCCTTTGTGGAAGGGCGAGGCATTCAGATTCAGCATCAATTTGGCGCCAGCGTCCCGGGCCTGTTCCACCGGTCCGGGCTGCCAGATATCCTCACAGATGGTCAGAGCCGTCGGCACGCCCTTGAGGTCAAAGACACAGGCGCTATCACCCGGCACAAAGTAGCGCACCTCATCGAACACTTGGTAATTCGGCAGGCACTGTTTGGCGTACTCGCACACCAACTGCCCACGAGCAACCACGCCGGCCATATTGAACACCCGGCCCGCCACCACCTTGGGGTACCCGAGCACCAGCACAATACCCAGGTCTGCCTGCTTGAGTTGGTCCAGAGCGCGATCAATCCGCAGCGCGAGACTCGGACGCAACAGCAGGTCCTCCGGCGGATAGCCCGACAGGGTCAGCTCCGGAAAGACGATGACATCCGCCCCCTGGGCCTCCGCCCGACGGGCCTGCTCCAGAATCCGCTCGGCATTGCCGGGGATATCCCCGACCAGCGGGTTGATCTGGGCCATTGCGATACTCAAACTTGACATAAAGGGGCCTGCATCCTGATAAACTGCGGGAAAACGACGCGTATTGTCCGCCAATTGCGGATTCGACGCAAAGCGATAATATCCGACCCCGATCGGTCAGACTCACAGCCAAGGTACTCTGTCCCCCATGCCCGTCAACGACAACCCTGTCATGGCCCGCGTATCCAGCTACAGCAATTACGACCTGCTGAGGGTATACACCTACTATCGCACGCTGCTGGGCAGCCTGTTGCTGTTGATGTTTCAGGGCAACATTGCGCCCAATATTCTCGGCAACGACCACCCGGACGTCTTTCTCTATACCTCAATCATCTATACCAGCATCAACATCATCACCCTGGGCCTGCTATGGCGGGTGAAGTTTCTGCCCTCCAATCAGCAGAGTTTTGTGCTTCTGGTTCTGGACGTGGCGGCCATTGCGCTGATGATGTATGCCAGTGGCGGCGCCTTGAGCGGCCTGGGTTACCTGCAGTTGGTGGTCGTGGCGGCTGGCGGCATGCTGCTGCCCGCGCAGTTGGCGATTCTGCTGGCGGCTCTGGCCAGCATCGCCGTGGTGGGCGAGAGCATCACCCGGCTGTGGTTGCTGTCGATCGACAACCGTACCCTGTTCTCCGCCGGCACCCTGGGCGCCCTGCTCTTCACCACGGCCCTCACCTTCCAATATCTGGCTCGGAAGATCCGCACCAGCAGTCAGGAGGCACTGGCCCAGGCCCGGCAGGCACAGCACCTGCAACGCCTGGCTCAGTTGATTGTGGAGCGCATGCGGACCGGCATCGTTGTTCTGGGGGGGAACCAGTCCGTTGAATTGATCAACCGCTCTGCCGCCGAGCTGCTGGGCGTGCGCGAAACACCCGGAACGCTCGATGACATTCCCCTGCTCAAAAATCAGTTTGATCAGTGGCAAACCGACAGTCGCACTTCATCGGTAGTGGCCACGGATCAGTCGTCCAATAACGAACTGAAAATCAACTTCGCGGCGCTGGATCCGAGCACCGCCTCAGAGACCCTGGTCTTTGTCGAAGACAACCGCCTGATTGCCCAGCAGGCTCAGCAGCTCAAGCTCGCTTCCCTGGGCCGATTGACCGCCAGCATCGCCCACGAGGTACGCAACCCCCTCGGCGCCATCAGCCACGCCAGCCAACTGCTCAGCGAATCGGATCAGCTCACCGGCGGCGACCAGCGCCTGCTTCAGATCATCGATAATCACAGCAAGCGTGTGAACCAGATCATCGAGAATGTTCTTCAGCTTTCGCGCCGCCGCAATGCGCGGCCCGAGCAGGTCATACTGAACGATTGGCTCCAGCACTTTACGGAAGAATTCCGCTCCGGCCAGCCCAATCCGTGCACACTTGAATTATCTCTTGATCGTGCTGACATTGGAGCCAAGTTTGACACGGGTCAGCTCCATCAGGTGCTGACCAACCTGTGCGACAATGGCTTGCGCTACAGTGAGGCCATTACGGGAGAGCGCCGGGTCAGGATTGAGGCGGGCATAGAAGCGCGTAACCAGCAGCCTTTCATCAGAGTCATTGACTGGGGGGAGGGTATTGATGAGGAGCGTCGCAGGCATATTTTCGAGCCGTTTTTTACTACGGAAAGCACCGGCTCGGGCCTCGGACTGTTCATCTGCAAGGAGCTTTGCGAAGCCAATCAGGCTTTAATACACTATGAACGCACGTCCGATGGACTCAGTGCATTCCACATTCAGTTGGCACACCCGGACCGGGCACTTTAATGGCCGACACCGACAGACTCTCTGACACAGGTTTTCTATGAGTAATCAACGCGTTCTGGTTATTGATGACGAGCCCGATATCCGCGAGCTGCTGAATATCACCCTCGGGCGGATGGGCATTGAGGCCGACTGCGTGGAAAACCTGACGTTGGCCAAGGAGCGCCTGGCACAGTCCCAGTACGACCTATGCCTGACAGACATGCGCCTACCTGACGGGAACGGTCTGGAGCTGGTGGAATTCATTCAGCAGGAATATCCCCGGTTGCCGGTCGCGGTGATTACGGCCCACGGCAGTATTGATACTGCCATTGAGTCCATGAAAGCCGGCGCCTTTGACTTTGTGTCCAAGCCCGTCGATCTGACTGCACTGCGCAAGCTGGTCAGCAGCGCGATCCAGTCCAGCCAACTGCCCCCCATGCCGCTGCCGGCCGAGTGTCCGATTATTGGCCAATCCAAAGCCATTCAGCATCTGATCGCCAGCATTCAGAAACTGGCCCGTTCCCAGGCGCCGGTGTATATTTCGGGCGAGTCCGGGGTGGGTGAAGAGCTGGTGGCCCGCTCCATCCATAAACTGGGGCCACGGGCCGCCGGTGAATTCGTGGCAGTAAACTGTGGTGCCATTCCCCGGGAGTTGATGGAGAGCGAGTTTTTCGGTCACAAGAAAGGCAGCTTCACCGGCGCTCACCAAGATAAGGCGGGCCTGTTTCAGGTTGCCGAAGGCGGCACACTGTTTTTGGACGAGGTCGCCGCCCTGCCACTGGACATGCAGGTCAAGTTGCTGCGGGCGATTCAGGAAAAAGCGGTGCGCCCCGTCGGTGGGCAAAACGAAATCCGCACCGATGTACGTATTCTCTGTGCCACCCACAAGGCGCTGGATCAGGAAGTGCTGCAGGGCCGCTTCCGTCAGGACCTGTTTTATCGGCTTAATGTCATCCAGCTAAGGGTTCCACCACTGAGGGAGCGCAGGGAAGACATCGCCATGCTGGCCCGCCACATACTCGAACAGTTGGCCCGAGAGGTCAATTTCCCCACGCCGCAACTGAGCCAACCGGCCATGAAACAGCTCTGCGAGTATCATTTCCCCGGGAATGTCCGGGAGCTTGAAAACATTCTGGAACGAGCGTTTACGCTCTGTGAAAGCCAGGTCATCGACCCGGTTGATCTGCACCTGCCGGATAATACCGACCCGATGGGTAACGGCATGGAACCCGCCAATGACGGTGCAGGCAACCATGTAGCCCGATGCGCGGAGTACCCTTCTCTGGATCATTATCTTCAGGAAGTCGAAAAAGACATCCTGTGCAAGGCGCTTGAGCAGGCCAAGTGGAATAAAACCCAGGCGGCAAAAAACCTGGGCATCAGCTTCCGGTCATTGCGCTACCGGCTACAGAAACTGGGGCTGGACGACGACTGAGTCGCCGCCCGAGCTTCGGACTACCAGCAGGCCTCTGGTGTCCGGCGTCCCCGGTGGTCCAAAGACATTTCCGTGTCGCAGTCTTCATCAGCGGTTTGCGGTGCGCGAATCGCCGTGGCGCTCAACGTGTAGGTGGTCGCCGACTCGTCATCAATGGTAATCCGATACATCCCCTCCGGTGAATCGATCCGCGCATCGCCTGTCGTCAACTGCTGATACACCGCACAATTATCATTGTCGTAACTGGAAAAGGTCGTATAGCAGCGCTGTAGACGTTGCGCCGTATCGTTCAAGGTCGCTTGCGCATCCGAACGATTGCTGCGCATTACCTGATTCTGATACGAGCTATAGGCAATAGATGCCAGGATACCCAGGATGGCCACCACGATCATGATCTCAATCAGGGTAAAGCCCGCCTGGGATTGTCTGTGAAATAACGTCACTACTCGTTCCTCTTGTTATCGAATCTGGTGTTATCGAATCTGGCGCCAGGATTGACGGCCCAGCGCATCGGTTGGGATATCCACTTCTTCCTCCAGCAACCGCCCAATCTCGCCATCCTGACCGTTTACGCCACCATCAGATGGGTTGAGAATGAGCTTGCCTGTACCCGGACCCATGACACCGAAGGTGGGATCACCCAAGATCAGAGAGTCGTATTCTTCAATACCATCCAACAGGTTTTCACCGTAATACCGATCTCCGATGGCTACCAGTTCCATCAACCAACTGCGTCCCCCAAACTCACAGGCTACACCAGAAGGGATCAGCGTCGGGAAGATCAGGCGATCGAACAGCAACAGCGGCTTACTGACGACCCGCTCGCCCAGTGCGGTATCGAAATCAATAAACCAGCCATTAACATCGGCGTCGGCCCAGTCAGGTTCATTTCGGTCTTGACCGTCAATGGTTCTCGAATCGGTTTCCTGGATGATGTCCTTTTCATGCAAAATCGACGTCCGTCCATCCTGACCCGCATTGCTTGTGTAATCCAGCTCTGCTCCCAGGTCAGCGATGGCGTAAAAACTGTTCTGAGGTGTATCCGCTGTCGCCAGGTTATCACTATTTTCGAAGTATTTTCCCGTTCCAAAATACACCATGATAACCCCTTTGGAGTCCGTCACTGTGTGGCGTTTCAAGGAGTTGAAGCCTAACGTCGGTGCACTCGTGATTGGCTGGCGGTCACCATCGTCATCTTTTGCAACAAACAGGGGATTGCCCGAGAGTCCTACATCCCAGCGATCGGGACGAGTATCACTCAGATCAAATCTCCAGAGGTTACCCTGCAGATCTCCCGCATAGGCGGTATTGATTTCTCCATAGGCATTCCCCAGTAATGCCACACCCGATAGGCCTGTTCCCGCTTCCGTATCGATGACCCGACTCTGGGTGGTCGGATTCTCCAGATCAACGATAAACAGTTGCGATGTACCAGCATCATACCCATTACCAAACACAACCGCCCAGCGACCATTGGCCATACGAGCGATCTGTGGCTGACTGAGTATGTAGCCCATATTACCCAGAGCGGAGAGGTCGCTGGGTGCCAACTCAAACATCAACTCCGGGAAGTCAGGGTCGGTCACGTCCATCGCAAAGATACCCTTACCCCCGGCGCCGAAAGTGCCAACGAGCACGCTTTTCCACTCACCACCCACGTAAGCATCACCCACCGCCAGTGGGCCGTCCACCGTGTACTCATGGGCAACGTCCTCTCGACCATAATTGGGGCTCGCAATTGTCGCCAGTTTGGAATAAACACCATTCGGCACGTAGGCGAAGCGTTCCTGCAGAGCGCTATTCCCCTCGGCATAGAAGGCGTGAAGCATACCGTCATTGGCTCCGACAAACAGCGTGGGAGTTTCACTCCGCTTATCCTCAACGTGAGCCGCGTACGTATCACCGCCCAGCTCCGCCGGCAGCAGTCCGTAGCCAAAATCGCGGCCGCCAAGATACACCGGACTGGAATTGACGATATCGCCCAGAAGTTTCTCGCGCTCTCTCAATCCACCCGTGCCCTCTTTACTCCGATCACCTTTTACCCAGTTCAGGCGATCTTGCCCAAGCGTTTCGGTGTCACCCGCAATCAGGTGGTTGCGCTGAGTGTCCGACAGGTTCTCCCAGGTGAAATCAACCATGGCATTTCCGGTGCCGCCGTCGTTGTAGGTATAGACTGTGCGCCCTGCACTGGTGCTTGGCATGCCACTGTTGGTCGACGCGTAAACGGTCGATGAAATGGCACCATTCGCACCGATTTCAAAAGACCGGATCTCGCCAGACCAGTTCTCACTATTGAAGAGAGCCTGATAGACGAAAGAACCTTCGGTGAGTCGGGTCGAGTTGGTCGCGACCGAGGAGGCCGCGCCGATACCGGCGGCAATTTCTCCGAACGTCTTCCGAAGTGCGCGCTGCAACTCACGCGGGTCTGTCGCAAAGAAGTAATTGTCGTTAGCAGAAGCGGCTATATCAGCTTCATCTTCGTCAGCATAACCGCCCCACTTGGCAGCAAAGTAAAGGGGTTGCTCCAGAGGTTGCGCCGAAGAGGTACCTACTACGAACGTGCTAGAAGACTTCGCATCCGGCTCATCGCAACCACTATCAGCGTCGCAAGCGCTGATCGTACTGACTCCGGAAGTCGATTTGAATCCGTTAATGCCAGAATGCACATGAAAACCATCATTCGTGGTACCGCCAATCACGTAGCCAAACCCCATGACGTTTGGCGTGGAGTCCGCTACCACATCGGTGGTAACGGTGACACTGGTTGATGTGACCGAATACTCAATGATGCCCCACATGTCCTGGTCATAGTCACCGCCCTGCTCACTGTCCTCCCAGTTGACATACAGCTTGCCGGTGCTGACTGCGTCGGTATTGACCTGATCAACCACTTTAAAGTCGACAATCGCACAGTTTGCATCGGGATCGGTGGTCGTGTTGCGACAGGCCGGCTGAATCGACACCGTGCGCTCACCGCCCGGTACGGGAACAGACACCTGGGGAACGGCGGGCGCCAGAGCCACCCCATAGGTTTTGACCTGGCTTCGACGATCATTGGATACGCCATTGATCTGTAGGCCTTCGGAGCGGGCATAATACGCAAGACCCGCAATCTGGTAGCTCCCCTGAAGACGCGGAGCATCTGGGCAGGTACCTTTAACATTGGCCAGACCACTGACAGTTTTGGCCGTACAGAGCTGGTTGTTGTCTCCAGCGCCTTCACCGCCAACCTCACCGACAAAGTACTGATTTCCGTGGATATTTTCAGCCGCGCCAACAGCGTTGGTAAAGAAGTCAAGCGTGCTTTCTCCCGCACCGAGGTCTGAGAACCCCGTCAACTGATCGCCATCGTAAGAGCTGGTCGAGGCGTTAAACTGAATGACGTTCACCGGCGCACAGTAGTTATCGCCATTCACCGGTGCCACCCAACTGGCCTTGTTCAGCCCGTCAATACGTCCACTGTCGGAGACGTCAAATGCGTCAGTGGCACTCTGCCCGGCCAGATAACGCAGAGACTCCAGATACAACTCTGATTGTGGATTGCCCCAGTTGGAACAGTCACCATCAGAAAAAGACGCCTCCTCCCACTCACAATCGTCACTGCCCGTCGTGCCGAAATAGGTACCATTATCAAACCGGTAGCCGTAGATCCGAAGCCGGTCAAGGGTGTTGATAATACCGTCATAGTTATCGAGGTCAGCGGGGGTTACAAAAGTCCCATCTTCATTTATTTCGTCTTCCATGGAACCCACGTTCTTACGCAGTGTTCCCCCCGACTTGTTGGCCGAGTAGGAGCCGGTCATCAGACCGAAATTAATCGATCCATCTTCACCAAACTCCTGCAACAACCCCGTAGGTTTCAGGGAGTCGCCGTAAGCGACACAGTCATTGGCGTTGTCGTCAGGCACAAAGTTCTCTTTACAGACTTCGACACGAACACGGTAATCCGCATTCAGGTCACTATCGTCATCTCCTTTGGTCGGGCTGCTGGAGTGTGCATAGATTCCTGATACGGTCGAGTCATTGTCGTTGGTTCCCTGCCCCCAACGGCACTGCCAGCGTTCATTGCTGGCCCAGAGGGAATAGTTTCCCTCTGCAACGCGCATCAATGGAGCAGAGTCAACATTCTGGGACAGTACATCCCGGTCACTCGGATCAGTGGTATTACAGATAGTGATGCCCGAGTCTTCATTCGTCGCTTCCTCGGTAGTAGCCGGGCTTAACGGTGTCAGCCGCGATACATCGTCGCCGTTATAATACTTGGCAAATGAGTGAGCATCGTTCGGAAGAAAAGCCCGCTCCAACACCGTCTGAGTGGCCGAATCGGTGCTGCGCTTGCCCCCGTAAAGGATTTTACGCACGGCATCCATCCGGGTCATGGTCGCCCAGTTCAGGAAGTTACCGCTCCACTCGCCCGTGGAGCCGTCATTACAGTAACGGTCAGCGTTGACGTTATTGACGGGCTCAAAGCGGCTGTTGGTGTATTCATAACACAAGCCACTATCGAAGTAACCGTAGTAGTCGTAATCGTGTTTATAGGTGGTATCCGGCTCCCCGTCCCCATCAATATCGCTGTAATCGTCGTACAACTTGAAGAACAGCTGATGGTCATTGGACATATTCAGCATGGCCACCGGTCGGACTGGTTGGGTCATAAATAGGGGCGACTGGGCCGGCTCAGCAGCCAGGGCCGTATGGGTGGTAGCGACCGAGAGAAAACTGAACCCTAACGCCCAGGCACCTCGGTATAGCACGGAACTCATCATTCGTTGTTTCATGACGCTACCCTGTTAATTCTTGCGATAAGTTGACTGAAGCACGGCCTGTGATTCACCCGAGCCACTGAGGCCCCGGCTGGTGACCCGAAAGAATTCCATCTGCAGGTCATTGGTATTCTGTAAACTCTGCTGGTCGATGGCGCCACCGGTGGACTGGGATGCGTTGAACGACAGCACCATCAGCTCTTCCACGACGTACCAGGGCTGATTGGCATCGCCGATATTCTCCAGCCCCATATCAACCTGCACGGCATTGGCTTCCCACTGCTCATCGGTCCATTGATGCACCGGGGGCAATGCCAGACCCGGCTGGTTCAGATCAGGCTCCAGACCGGGCGTTGCGCCGGAAAAGTCCAGCCCATCGACGTTGTTGTCCTCTACCAGCGCCTCACCCACCCGGAGGCTGGCCTCGGCGGCCTGAAAGGCCAGATTGCGCTCACGCATGTTACCGGCCATAGTCTCCTGCAGACCGGTACTGCGAATGGCGGCCAGCCCCACGATGGTCATCAGGAGCACCATGATCAGACCAACAATCAGCACGGCGCCACGCTGTTTTGAAGCCATTGTCACTGCATTGACGTTCATAGGTTTACCTCTTAATCCAGGCGTCCGCGGATGCCAACGGTGGTGCTGAAAACCTGACGCATACGCCGATCATCAATTCGCGCATCATCGATGGTTTCACCCCCAAAGAAATAGGGCTGGGGGTCCGGCAATACATTTGGCTGCAGGCTTTGCATCAACAACTCGAGCCTGACCGCCAGGACGTTTTCCCAATCTAAACCAGCGTCATATTCCCGATAATCGTTGGGGATACCGTCACCACTTGAATCCAGACCGTAAAGCACCCGCATATTCTCGACACCTTCGATCAGTTCCGCCCGTTCACCATCCTGATCGCGCCACAGGCTCATGGTACCGGGCGCACCGAAACCGCTTTCGTCGATGTAATAAGTCAGGGTGCTCATCCGCAGGATTTCGGCGCCGGCACCAAACTGTTGCCCCCCCAACTGGGCATCGAGGTTTTTCGGCTGGTTGGCCACATTGGAGCGAGCGTGGACGATTTTTGAACCACCACCGCCAACGTTCTGGAAATTGGTGATCAGGAATACCCGGCCCTGAGTGCAATCTGAAATAACGGCAATATCACCCCGGCAGACATCCCCCACACAGTCGTCCTCCTCTTCCGCTGCCACTTCCAGATTGGCGGTACTGCCTGTGGGCCCAACAATGGGCATGGTCACATTACTTGCCCGTCGAACCACCAGCACGTCAGAACCATCGGCGACATCGATACCATCCATGGGATGATTATCGGAGGAATAGCCCTGTATGGAGATATTGAAATCAAGCAGGTAGTCGTTGGTCGGATCCTCCACCCCAATTTCGATATTCTGATTGGCACCGCGGCTCGAACAGCCCTGGTAGCCCGCCATACGGATATCCTGCGCGAGAAACTCAACCGCCATCCGGCCACTTTCCTGAATCCGGGAAATCGCCTGCTGAGTGTTGTAGGTGGTGCGACTGGTGAGGAACATCTGCATGACGCCGGTCATCAGTACAATGCCGAGGGTCAGCGATATCATCAGTTCGATCAGTGATAAACCTTGCTGTTTACGCATGGGAGGCGCTCTCTCGATTCCGGGCCGCTAAATACGGGAACTGTAGGTAAAAGTGACCAGTTGGGCGTCTTCACCCGCCTCATCCGGTGCAGCGTCTTCATCCACCCAGCGCAAACTGATGGTGCACAACTGGTTGGCATCGCAGTCAATGGCTCCCTCGCCGCCAGGCAACGTCCTCTCAAGCCGATCCAGCCACTGCTGGACGTCTGTGTCCGCCAACGAATTGCCCGCCGGCGCATCATCGCCAAAACCATAGCCGTCATAGCTGTCGATACGGTCCCGGTTGATTCGCATCCGGTCCATGATGTCGTACGCAAGAATATTGGCCTGAGAGCGCAAATAGGCACTGTGGTTGAACTGCAGGCTGCGGTTCTGCAGGGCTCCCATGGCCAAGAGCGACGTGGCCAGAATCAGAACGGTGACCAACACCTCGATCAAGCCGGCCCCCGATTGTTTATGCGAACTGTTCAGTGACATTACAGATTCCTCAAACCGTCTCACGGGGGTTAGCACTCGGCTCGGGCGGAATTGACCGATCCGGACAGGCTGATCCGGATCGCCCGGGCCGAATCGTTGGTGCAGTCGTCATGGCGCGCCAGGCCGGTCACCTGATTATTGTCCGTGCGCGCCAGCGCACCCAACTGATTGAAGCGAACATAGGTCACCGCCCCACCCCGGTTCATCGTGATGCTCATGTCGTTAGCCAAAGGCTCCCGGTCCCGAAGGATATCCGCGTCATTGTTGACCGTGGGGTTATTGCCCTGTTCGCCACCGGCATCGCGATCCAGAATGACCAGCCAGCCATTGGTCCAGTCATTGCCGCAGCCATCGCGATCGGCATTGCTGGCACACAGGGTCACAATATCGGAGCGCTTGACCGCCTCGCTGCGGGTAAAATTCAGCGTCGAGATCAGCTCGTCACCCAGGGCGAGGGACTGGTTGTTGCGGATCATGGCGTTAAAACTGGGAATCGCGATCCCCAGGACGATGGCCAGGACCGCAAGCGTCACCATCAGCTCAATAAGGGTAAAACCTGGTTGGCGAGTAGGAGTGCTTCGTTGCATATATCAACACTTTTTGTTGTTGAGCCGGACAATGCCCGGGCCCGGTGGCTGATCAGGTGGCGGGTGATTCTCTGGACGGACCGACCCTCCGCCTTTATAGTACCAACGCTACCACAACCGGGCCGCCCCACCAGCGGGCGCACGACATGTGGTCAACACGGACGTATGAACGGTAACCCTCGGGAGACCGCCACTTTTCAAGGAGGAAAATTATGCCACAGCGTGGACTGACGCTTCTGGAACTGCTTATCACTCTGGTCATTCTGTCCCTGCTACTGACCATCGGACTGCCCGGGTTCCAGCGGCAGATCGAAGAAACCCGCACTCTCACGATGACCCAGACGCTCCAGGATGCCATTCAGTTGGCTCGCCAACGGGCGGTCAGCCGCAATGGCCGGGTCACCCTGCGCCCGCTCGGTGACTGGGAGCGGGGTTGGGAACTGTTCGATGACGAGAACCACAATGGCGTTCGGGATGACGGAGAGCACGTCGTGCTGACGCACCAACTGCCGCCGGATCTGGGTGGTCTGTCGATTTCCAGTGACAGCAAGTTACGGCGAGCCGTATCTTATGTCGGGACCGGAGAAAGCCGGCACCCCAGCGGCAGCGCACTGGGGGGCTTCCAGGCGGGCCGCCTTACCATCTGCCGTCCAGATGGGTTACAGGGGTACGAGCTTGTGCTTTCTCGTATGGGCAGAATGAGGCGCCAAACGGTGGGACCGGAGGTCTGCACCAACTGAGTCGGTCAGCGCAGTTCCCGGGGCAGGCTGAAACTGATGGTTTCGGGCGTCCCCGCGGCCTCTTCGGCCGTCAAAGCACCCCAGCCGCGCAGCTTCTGGACCACTTCTTCCACCAGCACTTCCGGCGCGGAGGCCCCGGCGGTGATGCCGATGCTCTCTTTGCCCTCTAGCCACTCTCGGTGGATGCACTCTGGGCCGTCCACCAGGTACGCCTCGGTGCCGCAGCGCTCGGCCAGCTCGCGCAGGCGGTTGGAGTTGGAGCTGTTGTGGGAGCCGACCACCAGTACCAGGTCACACTCTAGCGCCAATTGGCGCACGGCATCCTGACGGTTGGTGGTGGCGTAGCATATATCGTCTTTGCGCGGCCCCAGGATATTGGGGTATTTGGTCCGCAGGGCGTCGATCACCTTGGCGGTATCGTCCATGGACAGGGTAGTCTGGGTGACATAGGCCAGATGGTCGGGGTTTTTGACCTCCAGCGCCGCCACATCGTCTTCATCTTCGACCAGATAGATGGCACCGCCATTGCTGGCGTCGTACTGACCCATGGTGCCTTCCACTTCCGGATGCCCCTCGTGGCCGATGAGCACGCACTCGCGCCCTTCCCGGCTGTAACGCACCACTTCCACGTGCACTTTGGTCACCAGCGGGCAGGTGGCATCGAACACCTGCAGGCCGCGATCGCGGGCTTCCTGCTGCACGGCGCGGGAGACACCGTGGGCACTGAAAATCACGATCACATCGTCCGGCACCTGCTCCAGCTCCTCCACAAACACCGCACCGCGCTCGCGCAGAGTGTCGACCACAAATTTGTTGTGGACCACTTCGTGGCGAACGTAAATGGGGGCGCCAAAGACATCCAGGGCACGATTGACGATATCAATCGCCCGGTCGACACCGGCACAGAAGCCGCGGGGGTTGGCGAGTTTGATTTGCATAGTGTCAGACAACCTGAGAGGTTCCGGCGGGCGGGGCCCGCGCAAAGTGAGCGCCGACGGGCGGCGCGGGTGTTCAGTGTACCTGAGCCGGCTCGACGTTCAAAACCGCCACTTTGAACAGGATATCCCGCCCAGCCAGCGGATGGTTGAAATCGATCAGCACCCGCTGATCATCGAATTCCCTCACCACCCCGGGTAATTCGGCCTTCTGGGCGTCGGCAAAGGAGAGCATCAGTCCCTCTTCCAGCTCGATATCGGGGCCGAACTGATCTCGGGGCATTTCCTGCATATTGCTCGGGTTGTGCTGGCCGAAACCATCCTCGGGCGGAATGGTGAATTCCTGCTGGTCACCCGGCATGAGGCCAAACAGCACTTTTTCAAACCCGGGCAGCAGATTACCGTCACCGACGGTGAAGGTCGCCGGGTCTTTATCAAAGTTCGAGTCGATTTCCTCGCCATCTTCCAGGCGCAGGGAAAAGTGGAGCGTGACGGTGGTCCCGGGCCCCACGGGCAGCTGTTCAGTCATGACGTTTGTCCTTGCCAAATAACATATCCAGGATCAACAGGGCGGCGCCGACGGTAATGGCCGAATCGGCGATATTGAAGGCCGGCCAGTAGTAATCCTGATAGTGCACCACGACAAAATCCACCACATAGCCCAGCACCACCCGGTCGTACAGATTGCCGATGGCACCGCCCAGAATCAGCGCAAGCGCCAACGCCTCGTAGCGTTTTTCGCTCACCCGCGCCAGCCAGATCACCAGCACCACGCTGACCACGGCGGCCACCACGGTAAAGAACCACCGCTGCCAACCCCCGGCATCACTCAGAAAGCTGAACGCCGCGCCGGGGTTGTGCAGCAGGGTGAAGTTGAAAAACGGCGTGAACACCACGGGCTCGCCATAGGTGAGTGCGGCGGATACCCAGTGTTTGCTGATCTGGTCCAGCGCGATCACGGCAATTGCCAGGGCGTACCAACGCCAAGCGGATTTAAGCATAGTGGCGTTCCTCACCCTGCCCTTCGACGTTGTCCACACAGCGGACGCACAGGGTCGGGTGCTGGGCGACGCTGCCCACGTCGGCCCGGTGGTGCCAGCAGCGCTCGCACTTGTCGTAGCTGGATTTTTCCACCGCGACCTTGAGCCCCTCAACATCCGTCAATTCCGCCTCGGTGGCCTCATCGAGCGGGCGCACCTGAGCGGTGGAGGTGATCAGCACGAAACGCAGCTCGTCGCCCAGTTTCTGCAGCACGGCTCGCAAGTCGTCATCGGCAAACAGAGTCACTTCCGCGCCCAGAGCGCCACCAATCACACCATTGGCGCGCTGGGTTTCCAGCACCTTGTTCACGGCATCTTTGACTTCGGCGATCTGGTGCCAATCCTCTTCGCTGAACTCGGACTCACCGGCCTCGGGTAACGTGTACCATTCGGCGGCAAACACCGGTCCCTGACGTTCACCGGGCACCAGCGGCCAGATTTCATCGGCGGTGAAGCTCAAAATCGGTGCGATCCAGCGCACCATCGCTTCGGTGACGTGATAGAGCGCGGTCTGGGCCGAGCGCCGCGCCAGACTGTCCGCCTGGGTGGTGTACTGGCGGTCCTTGATGATGTCCAGGTAGAAACCGCCCAGTTCCACCACGCAGAAGTTGTGCAGCTTCTGGTAAATCAGGTGGAACTGATACTGGTCGTAGGCCTTGATGATATCGGCCTGCAGCTCGGCGGCGCGACCGACGATCCAGCGATCCAGCGCCACCATTTTCTCTGGTGCCACAGCGTGTTCAGAAGGCTCGAACCCGTTCAGATTGGACAGCATGAAGCGGGCGGTATTGCGGATGCGACGATAGGAGTCGGCGGTGCGCTTGAGAATCTCGTCGGAGACGCTCATCTCGCCACTGAAATCCGTGGCGGCCACCCACAGACGCAGAACATCGGCGCCCAATTCTTTCATGACTTTCTGGGGCGGCACCACATTGCCCACGGACTTGGACATTTTCCGACCCTGGGCATCCACAGTAAAGCCGTGAGTCAGTACGGTTTTATAGGGCGGCGTACCGTTCATGGCCATGGCGGTTTTCAGGGAGGACTGGAACCAGCCGCGATGCTGATCCGAGCCTTCCAGGTACAGGTCCGCCGGGTAGCGCAGATAACCGCGCTGCTGCAGTACCGCAAAATGGGTCACCCCGGAGTCGAACCAGACATCCAGGGTATCGGTGACCTTCTGGTAGCGCTCGGCATCGTCGCCCAGCAATTCAGCGGCATCCAGATCAAACCAGGCATCCATCCCGTCCTGCTCGACTTTTTTGGCGACCGCTTCGATCAGTGCCGGCGTTTCCGGGTGCAGATCACCGGTTTCCTTGTGAACGAACAGAGCAATGGGCACACCCCAGGTGCGCTGACGGGAGATACACCAGTCCGGCGAGGAGGCCAGCATGGAGTCGATGCGCGCGCGGCCCCAATCCGGCACCCACTGCACCTGATCGACCGCATCGCTCACCTGCTCGCGCAGCTGGTTCTTGGTCATGCTCACGAACCACTGGGGGGTGGCCCGGAAGATCAGCGGAGTTTTGGTGCGCCAGCAATGAGGGAAGCTGTGGGTGATTTTACCCTGGGCCAGCAGGGCGCCCTTTTCTTCCAGCAGGGCGACGACCTTTTCGTCCACTTTGTAGACGTGCTCGCCGGCAAAGATCTCCACGCTGTCGCGATACAGGCCGTTGTCGTCGATGTAGTTCAGGGTGCCGATGCCGTATTTCTGACCGACCACAAAGTCGTCCATGCCATGGTCCGGGGCGGTGTGCACGCAGCCGGTACCGGCGTCGGTGGTGACGTGGTCACCGCAGATGACCGGCACCTGCCGGGCATAGAACGGATGGTGCACCTGCAGGTTTTCCAGCTCCTTGCCCGGTGTACGCCCGACCACTTTGTAGTCCTCCTGCCCGGCCCGCTGCATCACCGATTCGAGCAGCGCTTCGGCCACCAACAGTCGTTCGTCACCGGTCTGTACCACGACGTAGTCCAGTTCCGGATTGACGCTGACCGCCTGGTTGGCGGGCAGCGTCCAGGGGGTGGTGGTCCAGATGACCAGTGACACGTCGCCGCTGCCGGTCAGGCCCGGCACGGCGTGCTCCAGGGCGTGCTGATCGGTGAAGGCGAATTTCACATCGATGGAGTAGGAGGTTTTGTCCTGGTATTCGACTTCGGCTTCGGCCAGGGCGGAGCCGCCCACGACGCTCCAGTAGACGGGTTTGAAGCCTTTGTGCAGGTGGCCCTGGTCGGCGATTTTGCCGAGCGAGCGGATGATGTCTGCCTCGAATTTGTAGTCCATGGTGAGGTAGGGGTTGTCCCACTCACCGAGCACGCCCAGGCGGATGAAGTCTTCTTTCTGGCCTTTGACCTGGCGCGCGGCGTAGTCGCGGCATTTTTGCCGGAAGGCTTTGTGATCGAGTTTGACGCCGGCTTTGCCGTGTTTCTTTTCGACGTTGTGTTCGATGGGCAGGCCGTGGCAGTCCCAGCCGGGCACGTAGGGGGCGTCAAAGCCGCTGAGGGTTTTGCTTTTGACGATGATGTCTTTCAGAATTTTGTTGACGGCGTGGCCGATGTGAATGTCACCGTTGGCGTAGGGGGGGCCGTCGTGCAGGATGAATTGCTCCCGACCAGAGCGCGCCTTTCGGATTTGCTGGTAAAGATCGTCTTTCTGCCAGCGTTTGAGCATTTCGGGCTCGCGCTGTGCCAGGTTGGCCTTCATGGCGAAGGCAGTGTGGGGCAGATTCAGGGTTGCTTTGTAGTCGCTCATAATCGTCAATTCGCCAAGTATTTGTGGCTTTCGAGTGCGTAATACGCTTCGTTAATCGGTTCGGCCCGTTGTGGGGTCGCCCACCACAGAACCTTCGTGCCAAATTTGAGTCCGGCCCGAAGCGGGTAAAGCCTTCCCGGACACGCCGTAAACCCATCCCTGGGGGCTCGAATCGCCGGTCCCCGGCTCCACGGTCCGGGAAGGCTTTACCCGCTTCGGGCCTCCGTGCCAAATTCCGAGTTCAGTGTGTCCCTTTACCTTGCTTAAAAAACTGTTTTGCTTCTGCAATATCTTTCTGCAGTTGCTCTTGCAGTTTGTCGATCGATTCAAACTTCTGTTCTTCCCGCAGTTTGCGGTGAAATTCCACGTCGATGCGCTCCCCGTAGAGGTTCCCGGTGAAGTCCAGCAGGTGGACTTCAAGGATCGGCCGGGTGGAGCCGCTGACGGTGGGGCGTACGCCGACGTTGGCGACGCCCGGGTGGGCGCTGCCATCGGCCCGGTGGGCGGTGATGGCGAAGACGCCGTGCAGGGGCGAACGGTAGCGTCGCAGTTGCACGTTGGCGGTGGGTACGCCCAGTTGTCGGCCCAGTTGTTTGCCATAGCCTACCCGTCCGCCGATGCGGTAGGGGTGGCCGAGCAGTTGTTCGGCGAGGCCGAATTCGCCCGCTTCCAGGGCCTGGCGGATGCGGGTGCTGCTGATTCGCGCCCCGGCGTGTTCCAGGGTGCAGGTGTCGCTGACGGTGAAGCCTTGCTCCCGGCCCACGGCGGTGAGCAGTTCGAAGTCGCCGGCGCGGTCGCAGCCGAAGCGGAAGTCGTCGCCCACGACCAAATGGTGGATGCCGAGGCCTTGCACCAGTATGCGGTCGATGAACTGCTGGGCGGTGAGGCTGCGCAGTTCTTCGTTGAAGCGCAGGCACAGTATCCGCTGGACGCCGGCGCTGAACAGGGCCTGGATTTTTTCCCGCAGTCGCATCAGCCGGGCCGGGGCCCGTTCGCGGGCGAAGTATTCGTGCGGTTGGGGCTCGAATATGATGGCCACGGCGGGCTGCTGGTGCTGTTCGGCGGCGTCGGTCAGCTGGCGCAGGATGGCCCGGTGGCCTAGGTGCACGCCATCGAAGGTACCGATGGTCGCCACGCAGCCCCGGTGTCGGGGGCGCAGGTTGTGCAGCCCGCGGATGAACTCTTTGGGGGCCGGTTTCACAGTAATGCCCGCTCGCCTCGCTCAGTCGACTTTACAAAACGCGTGAGTATACAGGAGCGGGCGGGTGGGGGTAAGAGGTACAAGACCGGGCGGGCTGGAGTAAGAGGTGACTAGGGCTTGGGGGGAAGACCGATTCAGGAGCCGCGCACCAGTTCGGCGCCTTGCCTGTGCCAGCACGAGGGACCATGTTCGGTATTGAAGTAGCGGCGAACGCCGTCAATGTTGAGGCTGAGGTTGGCATGCTGACGCTTTTTGACCTCTACCCGACTGGGCCTGGCACTTTGCCGAGCCCCCACCAGGCGGTCGATCAATCCACGGATTCTCTGGCGGCGCGCCCGCAGTGAGTCCCGGGTCGCATAAAGTCGTTTCAGTTTATCGGTGGGCGGCGTGGCCATCTCCCCCCGCTGGATACAATCCAGGGTGTCGCACACCCGCTGCCAGTTGTGCTCGCACAGCGTCAAGGCTTCTTTGAGCTGCCCCACCAGGCGACGCCGGCGGTTGGGGCGCCCCACGGACACTTCGGTGGCGACTCCGGCCTCGCTGCCCAAGGTATTGGCCACCAGCGCCCGGCCGGCGCTGGCGCTACCCCCGATGAGACTGCCCTTACCCGTCGGTTGCCCGAGTATGATGTCCCGTCCCGCCACCAGCCGGCACTGCAGGGCATACTCGCGCACCAGCAGATCATAGCGGACGTTAACATACGCCAGATTGATAAATTTCGCGCTCAGTGTTCCGCCAGAGGTGAGGTGCGTGCGCAGGCGTAAATCGCCGTCATGGCGCCGGCCCACCTCTTCTCCCATGACGCCGCCAAGCACAGTGAGATTACCGCCGGCGCGGATATCGGCTTTTTCAACCATCCCGCGGATCAGGATGTCTCCCGTGGCACTGAGCACAAAACCGCTGGCGACATCCCCCGCCACCTCCACCGAACCCTCAAAATCGATATTGCCCGTGGAGACATCCACCGCCTTGAGGCGCAAGGTGGGGTCCACCCGTACGCCGCTGGATGAAAATACCGGATGCCCCCGGATGGCGGCCCGCAGCACGTTGGCATCTTCCGGGTCCGGCTCAACACTGTCGTCCAGAGCATCAAAACTCCGGTCGCGCCCCGGCGTCGGCATCAGTGGCTCACCCATGACGTCCTCGCCCGGCTCGCCCTGGGTCGCGGGAATACGGCGCAGCAGGGGCGTGCCCGGATCCACCACCACAAACTCATGTAAATGATGGAGGTCAACGCGCCCCTGCTCGTCCTCCTCCAATGCCAGTTGATCGTCCCGCGCCACCAAAGACACAAAACGGGCGTCCTCACCCGGCTGGGGCAGGCGGGCCCGGGCCACACACAGGGACTCGGCGTGCCCCGCCTCGGCAGCATGGGTCAGCGCTCGCAGGTGGATACAGGTCTTGACGACTCCCTGGGTCAGAAGCGCCTTAAGCAGGGCCTCCCGGGTCAGCCTGCGGCCACCCCACGCCGGGTGAAGGGTCAGAAAGGCCGCCTGGCGGTCCTCAGCAATGCGCCATTCCGTCCGGGCATCGCGGCGCTCGGCCAGCACCAGATCCCCGCAACGGCCGTTGTTGGCCTGCTGCACCGCCGACTCCAGGGTGGCTTGCGGAGCGAACCATTCACCATACCCCGCCTCCGCCAAACGCACTCTGAGGCGATCGAGATCCCAGGACTGCTCCTCGGTCGACGGCTCCAGCCGCCCCTGCACCAGGCCACGGGCTTCATCCATCGAAAACGTGATGGCGCAAGGGGTAAGTTGGCTCGCACGCGAGTCTGCCGAGGCGGATCCGGTGGGGGCCGGCGCCTCTTGAGGGGCTGGAGCGCCCTTTTGGGGAGCGGGCGCACCAGAAGATGTGGATTTACGATTGTCGCCCATATCAACAATCGTAGCACATACGGCTCAAACTGCCAGCTTTCAGTGGTTCGAGCGAAATTCGCTGAATTTGATGCCCATAATGCGCAAACTCGCGCCATATACCGCCAGCCCGAGAATACACAATACCGCCAGACGCCAACCTCTCTGCCACCAGAACCACTCCTGCCAGCCGGTCCAGACCGACAGGCCACCCACCAGCGCCGCCACCATGGCCGCATTGGCGCCCCCAAACGATAGCAAACGCCGAGCCCAGCCGGGCTCTTGCCGGTAAACACCGAGCCGACGCAGGCCCCGGAACAGCAAATAGGCATTCAGGTAGGCGGAAACCGCGGTGGCCAGCGCCAGCCCCACATGACCAATATTGAAGATCAGATAAAGCGGTAACACGAACACCACGTTGAGCAGCATATTGGCGAGCATGGCGTAAATACCGATGCGCACCGGGGTT
>NZ_DFTP01000003.1:10588-31102 GCF_002381585.1 Marinimicrobium sp. UBA4209 | reverse complement strand
CGCACCGGGGTTTTCATATCCTGACGCGCGAAATAACCCGGCGCCAGTACCTTGATCAACATAAAGGCCAGCAACCCCAGCGCATAGGCCCGCAGGCTGTAGGAGGCCATCTGCATATCCCGGACGGTCGTTTCACCATACTGGAACAAGGTCATCAGAATGGGTTCGGCCAACAGGATCAACGCCAACGTCGCGGGCAACGCCAACAACAGCACGCTGCGCACCGCCCAGTCCAGCGTCTGACTGAAGGTTTCGGGGTCCTCAGCGGCGTGCTGGCGGGACAGACTCGGGGTGATCACCGTCGCCAGAGCGATGCCAAACACCCCCAGGGGCAGCTCCACCAACCGGTCCGAATAGTAGAGCCAGGATACGCTACCGGTCGGCAGAAATGACGCAAGCACGGTATCCAGCAGCAGGTTGATCTGACTGACCGACACGCCGAACAAAGCCGGCGCCATCAGCCAGAGAATGCGCTTCACCCCCGGATCGCGCCAGTCCACCTTGGGCGCGGGCAGTAGGTGAACACGCTTCAGAAAAGGCAACTGGAACAACAACTGCACTACCCCGGCCGCCATCACCCCCCAGGCCAGGGCATAGGCCGGCGTATCCATGTTTGGCGCCACTACCAGCGCTGCCAGAATCAGACTCAAGTTGAGTAGCACCGGGGTAAAGGCGGGAATCGCAAAGCGGTCGTAACTGTTGAGAATGGCCCCGGCAAAGCCGGTCAGGGATATCAGCAGCAGGTAGGGAAAGGTCACCCGCACCATATCCACGGTCAGGGCGTATTTATCGGGATCGTTCAGCCAGAAACCCGGGGCAAAAAGCCCGGTAACCAGCGGTGCCCCCACCACGGCCAGCACCGTGACCGAGACCAGCACCAGCCCGAGGCAGCCGGCTACCCGGTCCACCAGGGCCTTCACCGCCTCGTGCGTTCCCTTCTGCCGATACTCCGATAATACCGGCACAAAGGCCTGGGCAAAGGCGCCCTCGGCGAACAACCGGCGCATGAAGTTGGGAATCTTGAAGGCCACAAAAAAGGCATCCGCCCCGGCCCCCGCCCCGATGACCCGGGCAAAGACCATATCCCGTACCAACCCGAGCACCCGCGAGAGCATGGTAAAGGCGCTCACCAGCGAGCTTGAGCGCAACAGGCTGGGCGCTTTAGTGACCGCAGTGGTATCAGAACTGGGGGGGTGCGATTGAGTCACAATCCTTCCTGAATTCAGAGACGACAGGCGCATTATCCACACTCCGCCCCTTGAGAGATAGCGAAGCCCATCACACAAAAACCGATTGACGATCGGTTTTTGTGTGACTAGGCTGATCGACACCTGCAGTGCAATGCCAATAATCCTGACTACCGAGGAGACACCGTGCCCGGCAAAGAACCCCCTACTACCGCAACGCCACCCCTCGGCGAGCTGGAAATAGCCGTAATGGAAGCACTGTGGCAGACTCCCGGTCAGTCCGCCAAAGACCTGCACGCCACCCTCGGAGCGGCCAGAGGCATTTCCCTGAATACCGTTCAATCCACCCTCGACCGGCTATACCGCAAACAACTGCTCAGCCGTACGAAAGTGGCCCACGCCTTTCGCTACCGGCCCCAGGTAGCCCGACAACAATTGATTGCCGGATTGATCAACGATTTACTGGGACGCTTTACCAATGACGCTCACTCTTCTCTGGCAGCGTTTGTAGACGCCGCTGACCAGTTGGACGAACGGGCGCTGGACGAGCTGGAACAGGTGCTGAAGGCACGGCGCGGCGAAGGAGCATCGTCATGACCGCCTTGCTCGACTTTTTCTACCTGCTGACACTCTTGGCAGTGATGGCCTGGCTCCTCGCCAACGGGCTACTTTGGCTGGCTGGGCGGCTGCTCTCACCTGAACACCTGAGCCGCCACTTGTGGTTATACGCTTTGACGCCTTGGCTGGCCATGGCCGCTCCGGTTACCGCCATGTGCGTCATCGCGGCAGCCAAACCCCTTGGTTGGATTGCTGATCATTGCGCGCACCACGGTATGCATCATCCCCATTTGTGTTTTGAGCACTGGCCCGCCCTCGACCTGCAATGGATCCACCTGCTCAGCGCTGCGGCCCTGGCAAGCCTGCTGATCAAAGTCCTGACGGGGTTTTTATTCCGAGAGTTCAAGGCCGCTCGCGACACCACAGCGTTGTTGGCCCTGAGCCGAGGTAACGGGCGATTGCGTCGTCTCGACACGTCGGAGGTCTTTGCCTGCACCGCAGGCTACCGACACCCGACCCTGTTCATGACCCACGGGCTGACCGATCGGCTCGATCATCGGGAACGTCGCATCGTTCTGGCCCACGAAGTCGCCCATCTGCGTCGGCGCGACCCGCTACGCAACCTGGTGTTCAACGTCTTGTTGTTGGCACACTGGCCATCATCTGCACGATCACTTTGCGCCCTGTGGCGGCAACGCATGGAGGAGCAGGCCGATGACCGGGCGGCCTGCCGTTTTGGCCCCGAGGCCGTGGCGGCGACGCTGATCAAAGTGGCACGCCTGAGCGGACCCTCGCCCACAGGAAGTCTGTCGGCTAGCGGCGGCCAACTTCTGCCCCGAATCCACCGGCTTCTGCATGCCCAACCCGACAGGGTATCTCGAACCCTAACCATCTCGAGTGCTCTGACTATCACTGCCTTTCTGGGTGGCGTGGCGACCCTGGTGGTCGTCCATCATTCCCTTGAAACCCTTCTCGGCTTTCTGGTAGGAGTTTAACCGTGCCACACCCCTTTTCCCCGATCTTTGGTCTCCTGCTGCTCGCGCCCGGGCTGGCCGCTGCTGACACGCCGTTAACCGAACAGGAGGCGGTCCAGCTCGGCCTACAGCAGCCCGAGGTGGTCGCCCGCTGGGACGCCCACACCGACATCGCTGAGGGCCAGCTCGAATCCGCTGGTCGCTGGGCCAACCCGGAAATTGAATACAGCCGCGAAACGTTGGAGCTCCCGTCGGGCGACTCCGAGGAGAACACCTGGTCCATCCGCCAACGCCTCAATCTGGCGGGCGTACCCGGGCTGTCTCGGGAGGCGGCGCGCCATCAATATCGGGCGTCGGGCTTTCGCAACGATCAGGCCCGCCGGGAGTGGGCAGCAAATATCCGCCAGCACTTTTATCAAGCCCTCGCGGCCCAACGTGAAGCGGAGCTCATCGCCGACTGGCATCGCCGGCTTACCGAGCTGACGACGGCCATTGAGCAACGCGTCGCGGCGGGCGATGCCTCCAGGTACGATCACAATCGTCTGCTTCAGGAACTGGCGCTGCTGGAGGGCGAACGACTGAATACCCGTGCCAACGCGACCTCTGCCCGAGACCGGCTGGCACAACGAATTGGCGACGGCCAGCGACCGCTCACGGGCCGCCTGCTGCCACCCACACACAAACCGGCGGAAGCCTCCGCCGTCACTCAGAGCCCACAAATGCAAGCGCTTTCGGCAGAAACCGAGAGCGCCAAGGTACGCGCCGAGGCCGCCCAGCGCCAGCGCTGGCCGGAGCTGACCCTGGGGGTCGGTCGCAAGGAGGTGGTTGAGCCCGGCTTTCAGGCGGAAGGCAACGTCATCTCCATCGGTATTGAGATCCCCCTGTTCGACCGACACTCTGGCCAGGCCCGAACCCAGCGAGGCCGCGCCCAACAACAACGGGCGGAGCTCACGCTTGCCCGCGCCGAGCTCCGCACCCGCTTGCGCGCACTGCAGCGCGATTTGGCCGCTGAACAGGCGTCCGCCCTGGCGTTACGGGAAAGCATCAATGCGCCGACGGAATCACTGTCTGACATCGCCGAGAGCAGCTACGCGGCCGGCGAGCTCAGCATTGCCGAGTTGATTGACGCCCACCGCTCGGAACTGAATACCCGCCGGGCGCTTGTCCAGCGCGAGCTGGAAGCGCGCACCACCTTTATCCAACTGACACTACTGACTGGAGAAACACCATGAAGTCATTGAAGCCCCTGATCACGCTCAGCGCACTGGTTCTGGCCCTCACCGCCTGCAGCGATGCCGAGCACGCACACGACGGTGACGCTGGGCATGGCGATGACCACGCCCATGAGCAGAACAACAGCCACCCGCACGACGATGGTCACTCCCACGAGGACGGCCACGACCACGGCGATCACGACCACACGGACACAGAAGCCTATTACGGCGACGACGCTGAGCAACCGGAGGCGGAGGCAACCGACACCCAGCCCCACCATGACGACCATGACCACGGCGAAGGCCACGACCATGCCCATTGATTCACGCCCCTGGGTCCTCACCCTGGCGATGCTGGTCACCGCCTGCTCCGACACCCCCTCCGGTGAACACGGCCATGACCACGGCCCCGACGGAGACCACGCCGACCATGAGGCGCATGATGCGCCAGTGCTGGTGTACACCGATTTCAGTGAACACACCGAGCTGTTTGTGGAGTTTCCCGCCCTGGTGGCTGGACAAAGCTCACGCTTTGCGGCCCACGTCACCCGATTGAGTGATTTTATGCCACTGACGGAGGGGCGACTGGATGTATTGCTGCAGCGCGACGGGCGTACCGTCGCCCGCTTCCGGGTGAACGAAACCACCAGTCGCGGCATCTTCCGGCCCAGCGTCACGCCCCGCGATAGCGGTGACTTCGACCTTGTGATTGAGGTCGCTGACGGGGATATGACCGCCCGGCACTCTCTGGGCGAGATCAGAGTATTTACAGACAATGAGGCGATTCAGGGTCTGCCCGATCATCCCGAAGGCGATATCGCGTATCTGAAAGAACAGCAGTGGGACAACCCGTTTGCGACGGTATCCGTTCAACCCCGACCATTGCGACGCTCGGTTCCGGGCTTTGGCACCGTCACCGCTCCGGCGGATGGAGACGCCACCGTGCGGGCACCGGCCGACGGTTATATTGCCAGCACCCCATTGATTCAGCCGGGTCAGCGCGTTGCACAAGGGACCACACTGGGCGTGCTGATTCCCCGTCTGGGTGACCAGTCCGATATCGGCAGCCTGATGGTCGCGCTGGAACAGGCCCGCTCCCGGCGGGCGCTGGCGGAGCGGGACTTTGAACGACTTACCGGCCTATTGGCCCAGGGAGCCATTCCCGAACGGCGGATGCTGGACGCCCGGGAGGCTCTTGATGTTGCCCGCGCCGAATTCCGCGCCGCCCGTGCCCGGGTGGAGCAGTATGAGTCCGGCAACGCCGAGGCGGGGCTCGCCCTGCGCGCGCCGGTGGCCGGAGCGGTGGTCACCACCAATGTCAGCCCCGGTGCCTTTATCAAAGCCGGTGATCCGCTGTTCCGGATTGCCGCGCCGGAGCGTCGTTGGCTCGCCATCCGGGTTCCGGAGCGCTTTGCCGGGGAGCTTGCCCACAGTAGCGGCGCCTGGCTTGATCGACCCGACGGCCCGCTGGTGTTGGATGCGCAGCAGGGCGCCCGCGTTGTGCGGCACGACAGCGCAGTGGACCCGCGCACCCGCACCGCAGGCGTTACCGTGGAGTACCCCACCGAGGTCGGCCCCACACTACTAGGCGCCCGAGTGGCGGCCCATGTATTCACCGAATCTGCCGTGGAGCGGTTGGCGATTCCCCGCAGTGCGGTGATCGACGATGACGGCCGCTCCGTGGTCTACGTGCAAGTCAATGGTGAAAGCTTTGAGCGTCAACCGGTGGAATTGGGCCTGCGCGACGGTGCCTGGGTGGAAGTTCGCCAAGGCCTGAGCGCTGACGACCGGGTGGTCAGCGAAGGGGCCTACCTGGTGAAGCTGGCGTCGGCTGGCGGTAGCGAAATCGGTCACGGCCACGCCCACTAACCCCCGGAGTTTTCCATGATTGATCGCATTATACGCGTGTCCCTGAACAACCGGTTGCTGGTTCTGGTCGCCGCGGGCCTACTGATGGTCTGGGGCGGCTGGTCGGCCCTGAAGGCTCCGGTGGATGTCTTTCCCGACCTGACCGCCCCTTCGGTCACCATCGTGACGGAAGCCCACGGCATGCCCCCCGAGGATGTTGAGCGGCTGGTGACCTTTCCCATCGAGACCGCCATGAACGGTGCCGGCGGCGTCCGCCGGGTCCGCTCCAGCACCGGGGTCGGCATCAGTGTGGTGACGGTGGAATTTGAGTGGGGCACGGATATTTATCGCGCCCGCCAACGCGTCGCCGAGCGGTTGCAGAATGTCTCGGCGGCCCTGCCCCAGGACCTGCCGCCACCGGTACTGGCACCGGTCACCTCCATCATGGGGGAGATTCTGTTTATCGCGCTCACCTCGGAGCAGCACGATGAAATGGCCCTGAAAACCGCCGCCGACTGGCAGGTCCGGCGCCGGCTGCTGGCCGTACCGGGAGTGGCCGAAGTCATCCCCACCGGGGGTGAAACCCGCCAGTTTCAGGTCGTCGCCTCTCCGGAGCGTTTGTCCGCCTATGGGGTAACGCTGGACCGACTGCGCCAGGCGGTGGCCAACGCCACCCGCAACGCCTCCGCCGGTTTTCTGACCGAGAACCGGCAGGAATTCCTGATCCAGGGCATCGGCCGGGCCCGCACCATTGAGGATCTTGAGCAGGCGGTGGTCACCACCCGGGATGATGTGCCCGTGCTGGTGCGGGATCTGGCCATTGTTCAGACTGGCCCGGCACCGCGACGCGGTACCGGCAGCTACAAAGGCGATGCGGGTGTGGTGTTGGGCATCCAGAAACAGCCGGGGGCAAACACCCTCGAACTGACCCGCCGACTGGATGGCGTCATTGATGAGCTGCAGGAGTCACTGCCCGAGGGCATGCGGATCGAAACCGACGCTTTCCGCCAGGCGGACTTCATTACCGTCTCCATCGACAACCTAAGCACTGCGCTGCGGGACGGCGCCATCCTGGTGGTGGCCATCATGTTCCTGTTTCTTTACAGCGTGCGGGCCACCGCTATCGCCCTGGTAGCCATTCCTCTGTCGTTGTTGGTGGCCGTACTGTCCATTCGCTGGTTCGGCGGCACGCTCAATACCATGACCCTCGGGGGTATGACCATTGCGCTCGGCGCGTTGGTGGACGACGCCATTATCGTGGTGGAAAACATTGTCCGCAGGCTCAGGGAAAATGCCGATCGTCCCGAGGCGCAACAGCAGTCGGCGCTGAGCGTTGTCTCGAACGCGACCCGGGAAATCGAGGGCTCCATCGTTTTCGCCACCCTGATCATCATTCTGGTTTTTCTCCCATTATTTTTCCTCAGTGGCGTCGAGGGTCGACTACTCGAACCCCTGGGGCTGGCCTACGTCGTTTCCCTGGCGGCCTCGCTGCTGGTGGCGATCACCGTCACCCCGGTGCTCTGTCTGCTCGGGCTGCCGGGCAGTCGCACGGTAACCCAGGATCACGATACCCGTCTGATCGCCGCCCTGAAATCGGGATACCGTCCCCTGCTGGCGTGGTCTCTGCGCCGCTGGCGCGTCGTGATCGGCGGCGCCCTCGCATTGCTGCTGGCGTCACTGCTGGGACTGTCACTCGCGGGTCGGGGGTTTTTGCCAGAGTTCAACGAAGGCAGCCTGACCCTGAGCGTGGTGACCCTGCCCGG
Source organism: Marinimicrobium sp. UBA4209 (assembly GCF_002381585.1). Lineage (NCBI taxonomy): Bacteria > Pseudomonadati > Pseudomonadota > Gammaproteobacteria > Cellvibrionales > Cellvibrionaceae > Marinimicrobium > Marinimicrobium sp. UBA4209. Next base: position 23,558 of record NZ_DFTP01000003.1, on the reverse strand, counting down.
CACCTCCCTGGAAACCTCCGATGACATCGGCCAACGAGTAGAGAAGATTCTGTTGGAGCAGCCGGAAGTGGTCGCCACCGCCCGGCGCACCGGCCGGGCGGAGCTGGACCCTCACGCCCAACAGGTATTCGCCTCGGAAATCGATGTCTCGCTCGACATGCGGGAGCGGGACAAGGCGGAGCTGCTGGCGGCCCTCCGTCAGGAATTCGCCCTACTGCCCGGGACCAACGTCATTATCGGCCAGCCCATCTCCCACCGCATTGACCATATGCTCTCGGGCACTCGAGCCAATATCGCCATCAAGCTCTTTGGCGATGACCTCTCGGAGCTACGCCGCCTGGGTGGGCAGATCGAGTCCATTGTGGGTGGCATTCCCGGGGCGGTCGATGTGGCCATGGACGAGCAGAGCCAGATCCCGTTTGTCACCGTACGCTTCGACCGGGCGGCCCTGGCCAACTATGGCCTCAGTATGACCGACGCCGCCGAGGCTCTGGAAACCGCCTTCAATGGCACCACCGTCGGACGATTACTGGAGGGAGAGGCGAGCTTTGATCTGGTCGTGCGTCTGCCCCAGAGCGCCAAGGAGAACCTGGATACCCTGCGCAATACCCAGCTCACCCTGGCCTCGGGCGCTCAGGTCCCCTTTGCCGCCCTGGCCGATATTCGACGTGAGCGCGGCCCCAACACCATCAGCCGGGAGAATGTTCAGCGCAACCTGGTGATCATGGCAAACGTCGCCGAGCGGGACCTGATCAGCGTGGTGGAGGACATTGAAACCGCCATCTCCGACAACGTCACGCTGCCCACCGGCTACCGGGTGGAGTATGGCGGTCAGTTCCAGAGCGCCGAGGCGGCGAGCACCCGCTTACTGCTGCTCGGCGCTTTGGTGATCGCGGGTATTTTCCTGCTGCTGGTCGCGGCGTTTGGCCGAACCCGGGATGCGGTGCTGGTGATGCTCAACCTGCCACTGGCTCTGATCGGCGGCGTGGCCGGCGTCTGGTTTGCCGGCGGAATTGTCACCGTCGCGGTGCTGATCGGGTTCATCACCCTGTTCGGCATTGCCACTCGCAACGGTGTGATTCTGGTCGACCACATCGGCCGCCTGATCCGCGAGGGAGGCCTCACACCGGAACAGGCGGTACGCCAGGGGGCCGAAGAGCGCCTGGTGCCCATTCTGATGACCGCCCTGGCCACGGCCCTCGCGCTGGTGCCCCTGGCCCTCGCGGGCGGCGAACCCGGCAGTGAAATCCAGGCCCCCATGGCTATTGTGATTCTATGGGGGCTGCTCAGCTCCACCGCACTGAATATGCTGGTGGTTCCGGCCATGTACTTGCGCTTTGGCGCCACCCGCACCTGATCCGACCTGAACGAGCCTGCCGCCTCTCGCGCGGCGGGCCACTCCGTCATCTCCCGCTATCGATCGGCATCCACTCCTAGTGGTCCAACCACACCTCCGCTCTCCAAAACCATCCTCGGTTGGCGCATATTATTGATAAACTAAACGAGAAGTATTATTGTTCGCAAAACTTGATTAAGCGGAGGTCCACAAACATGCTCAAACAGTCCCTTATGACGGTCGCGCTACTGGCGGCCGGACAGAGCTGGGCACAGGAAGCCCCGGCAGTCACCGAGGAGTTTATCGTTACCGGCCGGGCACAAACCCTGTACCAGGTATCGGAGTCGTCGGTTTCCACGCGATTGTCCGCGGATCTGACCCGCGTTCCCGCATCGGTCCAGGTTCTCAACAAGGATCTGATCCAGGACCAGGGGGCCCGGGATGCCCGGGATCTGTACCGCAGCATCAGTGGCGTCAACTTCTTCAGTTACTCCGGCGTGAGCTTTCGCGGCTTCCGCCAGGATGAAGTCCTTTATGACGGTCTGCGCGGCGATCCCTATGCTGGCTTCTCCGTTCCCCGCCTGTTTGGTGTGGATCAGGTGGAAGTGCTCAAGGGACCCAGTGGCGCCGTCTACGGCGCGGGCCAGCCCGGCGGGCTGATCAACTACAACACCAGCCAGGCTTCGCTGGACTCTTACGCTCGCGCGCAAGTCATCGCGGGAAACTACGACCTGACCGGCGTCAACGTTGAGGCCACCGGTGCTTTTGACGGCAGCGACCTCGGTTATCGGGTGGCCATGCTCAAGGAAACCGAGGAGCCGTTCCGCAACAACACCACCAATGAGAACGATCAGGGCGATCTGGGATTGGTGTGGGAACCTTCGGGCAACACCCGGGCTCTGTTCAAATACTCCTTCGTGGACCAGACCCTGGGGGGCAATCGCCTTCGGGGGGTTCCCATTGATCAGGACGGTGAATTTCTGGTGGATACAAGCTGGAACCACAATGAGGTCACCGACTTCCTCTCTCTGGAAGCGGATATCCTCTACAGCCGACTGCAGCACGCCTTCAGCGATAACCTGAGCATCGACCTGGCCGCCCGCTACTACGACAACCAGGAAAAGCAGAACTACCATGAACCCCGGGGCCTGTATGACTCCAATGGAGACGGCACCCGCGACATGATGAAGCGCCAGTTCCGGGATCAGGTGCGCAACAATGAGGGACTGTCGGCCTACGCCAATCTGATTACCGCGTTTGACACCGGTAATGTCGAACACGAATTCCTGGTGGGTGCGGAAATCTTCGACCAACAGGACGACTTCAAAGCCAAGCGCGGCGCACCGATCGAGGACGGCGGCGTGGTGCCCCCACTCAGCCTGTACGACCCGGTCTACGGCCAGACGTCACGGGCCCAATACGGCCTGGACGACAACCCCTGGGAAACCCCTCGCAAAAGCGAACAGATGCAGACTGGCGTCTATGTGCAGGATCTAATGCGACTGTCTGAGCAGTGGGACCTTTTGGCCAGCCTGCGTTTTACCCAGTTTGAGAGCGATGGCGACAGTGTCGAAAAAGACAGTGATGAGGCCCTGACCTACCGCGTCGGCGGTGTCTACCACCTGAACCGCTCCGTCAACCTGTACGCCAGCATCAGCGAAGGCTTCGTCCCCCAATCGGCGGGCAGTCAGGACCCGAGAGCGGGCGGCCCCTTCGAGCCCGAGGAAAGCGAGCAGTTTGAAGTGGGTGCCAAGCTGGAGCTGTTTGAAGGCCGCGCCCGCCTCAACCTCGCCGCCTACGAAATCGAACGGCGCAATGTGCTGCAGGCCGACCCGGCCGGCGATGTCGACAACGACGGTATTGACGATCTGATCCCCGTCGGCCGGGTGCGCAGCCGCGGCGCCGAGCTGGACCTGAGTGCGGACCTGCTGCCCCAGTGGACCCTGACCTTCAACTACGGCTTCAACGATGTGAAGGTCATTGAAGCGACCAGTGGCATCACCAACGCCACTGGCGACGACTTTGCCAATACCCCGGATCATCAGGCCGGTCTCTGGACCCGGTACGATTTCCTGAGCCTCAACTCCGCCATCGCGTTCGGAGCCGAGTATAAAGGTGAGCAGATCGGTATCCAGGGTGACCCGGTGAACGACTACACGGTGTTCGACGCGAGCTGGCAAAGCCAGTTTGATGCCTGGAAGCTGCAGATCAACCTGCGCAACCTGTTCGACAAAACCTACGCGGAGAGCGGCTTCATTACCCGCACCGGCCATTTCCCCGGGGAACCCCGCCGGGTCACGGTCACCCTGAGCCGCGAGTTCTGAGGTGTCTCCCGAAGCCCCCACGCCACGCGCCCGCACCGGCGGGCGACGTCGCTGGTTCAACCTGCACTCTTGGGTGGGACTGAAGTTCAGTCTGTTGTTTTTTTTCGTCAGCTTGACCGGCACCCTCGCGGTTTACGCCTACGAACTGGACTGGCTGTTCACCCCTGCCCTGCGCGTGCAGGCCCCGGAAAGTGGCGAGGGTGCCGAGCGCCAACCGCCCGGCACCCTGCTCGCCGCCGCCCTCAAGGAGTATCCCGGGTGGCGGCCGAGCTTTATGTATCTCAACCTGCCCGACTACATGGCCGCGGAACTGATTGCCGTGAACGAGGACGGCGAACGGCGGCGAATCTACGTCAATCCATACACTGCCGAAGTGCAGGGCCATGCCAACTGGTACAACGCCCACCGGTTTCTGCGCGAGGCGCACCGCCACCTGATGCTGCCGCTGCAATGGGGACTCACCATAGTGACCCTGCTCAGCTTTCCGCTGCTGCTGTCCATGATTTCCGCCTTCCCCATTTTCAAACGCTGGTGGCGCGGCTTTTTCAAACCACCGAAGCCCCGGGACCCACCCCGGCGCTGGTGGGGCAACCTGCACCGGTGGCTGGGCCTGTGGAGCCTGCCCTTCATTCTGGTGATCGGCCTCACCGGCATCTGGTATCTGGTTGAAAAGTGGGGCGGCGCAGCCCCGGCGGCGGGCGCCGAGCTGCGCCCGCTGCCCGAGGCCAATGCCTTGCCCCGGGATGCGGACACACTCAACCGCGCCATTGAGCGCGCCCTGAAGCCCTGGCCGGAATATCAGTTGGACAGCCTCTGGTTCCCCGGCGAGAACCAGCCGTTGATTCTCCAGGGGCAAGAGAAGGCTCTGCTGGTGCGCCCCCGGGCCAACACTCTGCTCATCGACCCGACCACCGGCGAGTCTCTGGGTCGTGTGCACGGTGAACAGCTCAGCCTGCACCAACGTATCGCCGAGGCAGCCGACCCACTGCACTTCGGCACCTTCGGCGGCCAGCCCACCCGCTTTCTCTGGTTCCTGTTCGGCCTGATGCTCACCACCCTGGCCGCCTCCGGCACCTGGATTTACTCCCTCCGCCTCACGTCCGGCCGCTCCCACCGGTCGCGTAGGGCGGGTAAGCCTAAAGGCGCACCCGCCGTTCCCCACCTATCCGGCGTAGTGCCACGCTCGCCCTGGCGCACCCTCTGGCAAGGCCAACTCCTCCCCTGGCCCCAGATGGCCCTGATTCTGACCTGCCTGATCCTGGCTCTGGTCAATATCGGGAGTTGACAAAGAGCGACCCAATCCATACTGTATAAAAAAACAGTAATGACCCAGGAGGTAAAACCATGGCTGTAGTCGCCGTTTGGAAATGTGATCGGGATGGCAAGATGTTTGACGATAAGAAAGCCGCGGAAGCGCACGACAAAATGCTGGAGCTGGCTGCCAATATCACCCAGTTGATCGAAAACTCGGTGGACGGCATCAGCGAGGCACACAGTGAGGCCATTGGCCTGTTGCTCGCCGAGCGCAGCGACCTGCTGGCCAAGGCCTGCAAGGGCAAGCCGGAAGTGTTGCTGGAAGGAACGGAAGACCAGAGCGCGAATGTCACGCCTCTGGCCTCCAATCAATAACGCCCCTTGCGTCTCACTCGCTCAGGGACTGAGCGGTCACCCCTCAAAGTTCCAGGTAGATTCTCAGGCTGGAGCGCTCCTGATGATGATCGTGATGATCATGACTTCTTGAGCGATAACGATACGCGTCGTCCCGATAGTTTTCGTGGCGATGGTGATACGCGTCATGTCTGCGCTCCCGGCGCCACTTCCTCATTTCACGCTCTCTCTCCCGCTCCCATTTACGGGCTTCTCGCGCGCGCTCTTTATGGTGTTTTTTGTGCTCCCAAGCCGCCGCATGAGGCGGTGGAGCGGCATGTAGTGCCACCGGAGCCATCAATACCAGACCAGCCAGCGTAGCAGACAATAGGGTTTTCATACTCAACACCTCCAGATCGGTCATTCGAAACAGTGGGTTCAGTATGTCTCCGGGATTCTGAACTCAGTCTGAACGGGATACACCTCTATCGCCCAACCATGAGCAGCGCTCCGCATTGGTGCTCTTGCAACAGTCAGCGCACAGCTTCCGTGCACAAAGCCTCTTTTCCGATGAACCAGCATTGAGCACAGGATTACAAAAAGCGCCCTCCGTTGGAGCAACCGCATTCGGGGAGGCCAAAATTCGGCTCCTTCTGCACAAAACGCCACCTTTTCTTCAGATGTTTTCTGCGTGGCACGACGGTTGCAACTCACCGATTACCAATTGGCGAAGCACGTCTTTGCACCGCAAGCATCACCGCCTCAATTCAGGAGAAACAACTTCATGGCCTATATCGAACCGAGTGAGTTCGTCACCAAGATGGTGGATTCCGGCGAACAGAAAGTGTACATGTCCAACAAGGACACCTTGATCCGCGCCTTTATGGCCGGCGCCATTCTGGCGCTGGCCGCCATGTTTGCCATCACTGTCATGGTCAATACCGGCTCCCCGCTGCTCGGCGCGGTACTTTTCCCGGTGGGCTTTATCATGCTCTACCTGATGAAGTTCGATCTGCTGACCGGGGTGTTTACGCTGGTCCCCCTCGCTTACCTGGACAAACGCCCCGGTGTAACGCTCAATCAGGTGTTGCGCAACTGGGGGCTGGTATTCCTCGGCAACTTTGCCGGGGCACTGACCGTAGCAGTGGGCATGTCGTTCATTCTGACCTATGGCTTCAGCATTGATGGTGGCGAGATTGCCGCCAAGGCGGCCCAGATTGGTGAGTCGCGTACCGTCGGCTACAAGGAGCACGGCCTGTCCGGCTGGATCACCATTTTCATTCGCGGCATCCTGTGTAACTGGATGGTCTCCATGGGGGTAGTCGGCGCCATGATTTCCACCTCCGCCGGCAGCAAAATGGCCGCCATGTGGATGCCCATCATGCTGTTTTTCTACATGGGCTTTGAGCACTCCATCGTGAACATGTTTCTGTTCCCGTTTGGTCTGATCATGGGTGGAGACTTTTCCATAGCCGATTATCTGCTCTGGAATGAACTACCCACCGTTCTGGGCAATCTGATCGGCGGCTTTCTGCTGGTGGGCCTGCCCCTGTATTACACTCACGTGCGCACCAGCCCCGCTCGTCGGTTGGCTTAACCGTAGAGACCCGGGCCGTCGTTTCACCACGACGGCCCAACCTTTATGACTCAACCTCTACGCATTCGCATCGGCCAGTACACGCATTCCGGCCACAAATCCGTGAACCAGGATTTTGTCGGCGCCCGGTTACCGACCGGCGCCACGCTGGGGCATAAAGGGGCGGTGCTGGCCATTGCCGATGGCATCAGCAGCAGCGACGTCAGCCAGATCGCCAGTGAAACCGCGGTCAGTGGTTTTATTGAAGATTATTACTGCACGCCGGAAGCCTGGTCGGTCAAGCAGTCAGCGGAGCGGGTACTGCAGGCACTCAACGCCTGGCTGTTCGCGCAGACGCGCAACAGCCCGTACCGGTTTGAACGGGACAGAGGTTACATCTGCACCTTCAGCACGCTGATTTTCAAAGCCCGTCACGCCCACCTGTTGCACGCGGGAGACACGCGCATTTACCGACTGGCGAATCAACAGCTGGAACCGTTGACGGAAGATCATCGCCACTGTGTGGATGCCGACACCCACTACCTGACCTCGGCGTTGGGGGTTCATCCTCATCTGCGTTTCGACTATCACCAACTCGACCTTGAGCCCGGTGACACCTTTATTCTTGCCAGCGATGGGGCCTACGAGTTTTTTGACGCCTCGGACATCACGCAGGTAATCGATGCCCAGCGGGATGACCTCAACGGCGCGGCCAGAACCCTGGTGGAGCAGGCATTGGCCCGCGGCAGTCGGGATAATCTGAGCGTTCAGATTGCCCGGGTGGAAGCGCTGCCGGACCCCACCGTGGGGGAGCTTTCCCGCCAGGCTTCGCTCCTGACGTTGCCCCCCGCTCTGGATGCGGGTACGGATTTTGACGGGTATCGGATTCTTCGTTCGCTCTATATCAGCAGCCGCAGTCATGTCTACCTCGCCCGGGACACCCTCAATAATGGCCCCGTGGCCATCAAAGTCCCGGCTATGGAAGGCAGAGACAATCCTCACTATCTCGAACGCTTTTTAATGGAGGACTGGATCGCGCGGCGGTTTAACCACACCCACCTGCTTAAAGCCGCTCGGCGGGAGCAGGAACGCGGCTTTCTGTACGTTGCGTTGGAATATATTGACGGCCAGACCTTGAGTCAGTGGCTGAAAGATAATCCGAGTCCTGATTTGGCCAAGGTCCGGGATATCGTGCAGCAGGTGGCGAGCGGACTGCAGGCGTTGCATCGCCAGGCCATGGTGCACCGCGATCTTCGCCCGGACAACCTTATGATCGATACTCAGGGAACGGTCAAAATTATTGATTTCGGCTCCGCCAGCGTCGCGGGCCTCAGTGAAGGACGAAGCCGCGACGGGGTGATCTACGGCGCGGCCCTGTACGCCGCCCCGGAATATTTTCTCGGCGAACCGGGAGACCCGCGCAGCGATCTCTATTCCCTGGCCGTGCTTGCCTATCAGATGCTGACCGGCAAGCACCCCTATGGTCCCAAGGTGGCCCGGACCCGGACCCGAGCGGAACAGCACAAACTCCGTTATCGCAGTGCTCAGGAACACCGGCCTTCGGTTCCCGACTGGGTGGATGAATGCTTGCGCAAGGCCACGCAGATCAGTCCGCACAAGCGCTACACCGAGCTATCCGAGTTTATTTATGATCTAAACAACCCCAACCCCGCGTTCGTTCGAAAATCGCGACCGCCATTGATTGAGCGTAACCCGGTATTGTTTTGGCAGGGTGTGTCGTTGATTCTGTTGGTGTTGTTGGTCGTGCAGTTTGCGTAGGTTGAGTTACGGCGGATGCGCCTTCGGCTTATCCGCCCTACGCGACCCAGCGTGTCCCCTAATCGCCACCCCAGGCCCGATTCATCACCAGGTAGCTGAACGACGCGGACCAGGTGATCATCATAAAACCCACCAGAGCCTCGGTACCGGCGAGAAACCGTATATCTCCGGCGGCCGACAAGTCGCCCCACCCCACTGTGGTGTAATTCGCGGCCGAAAAGTAAACGCAATCGAGCAGCGTCAACTCACTGTAGCCCTGAATCACTCCGTAGCCATCCAAACCCAACAGCAACCAGAACACAAAACCGAACATCCAGATTTCAACCACATGGGCGAACAGCAGAACAAACATGGTGAGCAGCACGACCGGGCGGGTCCGGTGGTTGCGACCAAAGCGTCGGTGTCGGTCGATATGCCAGCGGTTGAGCCACTGGATCACTTCGTAATGAAACACCACCCCCAGGGCCACCACGACCGCCGTGGCCACTACGGTGATAACTGAAGAACTTGCGCCAAGGTTCATCAACAGTCTCTCTATTGACGGATCGCCAACCGTTTACGCCACATGACCTGCCAGCCTTGAGCGGTCAGGTGCCGATCACGCCACCGTCGTTTTTGGTGATCAGTACCGTGGTGGAACGCGGCCGGGTTTTGCCATCGCTGGCCGGGTAGCTGATGCCCGGGTGTTGAACATTGATCCACATCGCGGTGCCATCCGGCGTCGCGGTAATACCGGTGATTTCGCAGCCGGACGGGCCGGTCAGAAAACGACGCACCTCCCGGGTCACCGGATCGGCGCAGAGCATCTGATTGGTGCCCATGGCATCGTAAACCGACTTGCCGTCACTGAAGTCAGTCTGAATCCAGAGGCGCCCCTCAGGATCAAACCATAGGCCATCAGGGCTGGCAAAAATATCCCCCTTGATGGTGCCGTATTGGTGATCGGTTTGCCAGCTTTCGTCGGCCGGGGGCTGCTCGCCAGCGAGCAAAAACAGCTCCCAGTGAAAGGCGGTGGCCGCCGGATGCCGGTTGTCCTCCCGCCAGCGCAATATCTGGCCGTGATGGTTTTCCGGGCGCGGGTTGGCGGCGTCGACCGGCTCGTTCGGATCGACACCCCGATCGGTGTTATTGGTCAGGGTCACGTAGCCATCGCGGGTAAAGGGGTTCACCGCGGTCCACTCTGGGCGATCCATTGGGGTTGCGCCCACCGCATCGGCCGCACTGCGCAAGTTGATCAGCACATCGGCCTGATCGCGGAAGCCATCTGTTTCGGTGAGGCCCGGCGCCCCCCAGACCAGCGGGCGCCACTCGCCGGTGCCATCTTCGTGATAGACCGCGACGTAAACGGTACCCTTGTCCAGAAGATCCCGATTGGCCTTCGGGTTATCGGCATCAAAGCGACCTTCCGGCACAAACTTGTAGACGTATTCGCCCCGGGTATCATCGCCGGAATAAAACGCGAGGATGCCATCCGGATGCTGAACGCAGGTGCAGCCTTCGCGCACAATGCGACCAAACGCGGTGCGCTTGACCGGCCTGGAGTCAGGGTCAAACGGATCCACCTCCACCACCCAGCCAAACCGGTTGGGTTCGTTCACATGGCCACCGTGGGGCTGCTCGGCCCGAGGGGTCGCATCAAAGCGCGGATCGGCCGATTCCCAATAGTTGTAGTGGCTGTTGAGACCGGCGGCAATGCCGTAGCGATGGTGTTCACGCCGACGGGCATGATCCGCCGCGTCGCGATTGACGAAATAGTTTTTCCAGTTTTCCTCGGCAATCAGGTAGGTGCCCCAGGGGGTCACCCCCATGGAGCAGTTGTTCAGGGTCCCCAGCACTTCCCGCCCTTGCGGATCGTCGGCAGTTTTCATCGCCTCCGCACCCGCGCAGGGGCCGCTGAGGGTCATGGGTGTGTATGCGGTCAGGCGACGGTTATAGCGCGAGGGGTAAACGCGCTGCCAGTCGCCCCGGGGATCTTTGCGCAGCTCGATAATGCTCAGCCCATGGCCCGCCTGCTCCTTGCGGACTTCATTGAGCGGCCTTACCCGCCGGCCTTGTTCATCTTCGGTGACGGTGGGGCCATCGGGGTGAATCGTCGCGTTGATGTACTCGTGGTTGATCACCAGCAGGCCGCGCTCATTGGGCGCATCCGGAAAAGGGAAAAAATGCATACCGTCGTGGTTCTGACCGGACTGCAGGGCCTGCTCGGTCCAGGTGTTCTGCGCATCGGGACGCCATTCGGGCGCCCCGCTTTCCACTGGGTCCCCCCAACTGAAAAAGGGTCGGGCCGTGTAGCCCTCGGGCACATCCACCCGGTCGTAACCCGGATCACTCGCCACCGGCACCGGCTTGAACCCGATGGCCGGGCGCGGACTGTCCCGAAAAGCGGCGGGCGCGCCTTCCCGGCTGGCACAGGCGCTGAGCAGGGTGGACGCCGCAAAGGGGCCGGCCAACAGGCCCAGGCCACCTTTCAGAACCCGGCGCCGGGCGTGGCTGACCTGATTGAGGTGTCGGTTATCGCTGGGGTTTACCCGCGTATCGCGGGCCTGGTCGGCGCACTGGATCAGGACGGACTGGTTCATCACTTTCGTTCACCTCACTCTCATTCGCCGTTACTCTCATCCACCGTTACGTGGAATAGGGCCACAATCACCCGGCGACTCCGGGTATGCTGCACGCTTTCGCCAAAAAGTGCCAGATGAGCCCCGGAAGAATCGCATCAGGTGACCGTCCGGTGCTCGTCAGACAGGGTAACGATCCGCTCCCACAGCGCGTTGGTCCACCTAGCCAACTCGTGAACGAAGGGCTCCCGCACCAGTGTGGGGTCGATACACCAGCGATCAATATCCGGATGTCCCACGGCGGCATACTCCCAATCGATCAGGTACAGACGATCGCCGGTCTCCAGGACATTTTCGGGAATCAGATCATGATGGGTCAGGACTGCTGGCCAATCCGACCGGTCGAACGCCACCAGGGTTTCCCGAAAGAGCCACCAGCTCGACGCCAGTGCTGCGTCAATCGCACCCGCGTTTTCCAATTGCTGCCAATAGTGGTCCAGGTAAGCGGTATAGGAACGACGGGGCGTACCCGGGGCCAGCACCTGCGCCGCCCCCAGACACTCCATTAACCGACGACGCTGCCGGGGGTCCTGAAAATCAGCGTCGCTCCAGGTGCGCCCATCAATATGCGGAAAAACCGTGAAGTCTCGCTGCGGTGACCAATAACAGGCACCCCGGGTCAATCCCGCCTCGGCGACGGTGTCAAGAATCGCGGCCTCCTGCGCCCGGTCAATCCCAAGGTGCGGGCCCCGGGGGTTGTTCAGGCGAAGCAGCAGGTCATCGTTGAGCCCCGGCGCTCGCAGGCGAAAGCTGCGATTGGTGCGCCCGCCCTCAATGGGACCGAGCACGCGGGGAGCGTCAGTGATCGGCAGCGGCCACTCCCGCCAGGTGGCGAGGGCGGTTTCGAGGCGAGTAAACGCGTCAGGCACAGGCCGCTTCCTCGGCGCGATCACTGCTCTGGCCGCGATAGTCACGAACCCAGCTTAGCCAACCAAAGACCGAGATGATCAGATACAGCGCCATCAACAGTGCGGTCAGGTACAAGCTGCGCTCCCAGAGGATGATCATTTGCAGGCTGTTGATCACCATCCAGTAAAGCCAGTTTTCCAGAACCTTTCGGGCCACCATATAGGTGGTCACCACGGCGGCCCAGGTGGTGAAGGAGTCCAGATAGGGCCAGGCGGCCTGGGTGAACATCGTCAACCAGGTACCGGAGGCCAGGCTGACCAGCACAATGCCCCCGATCACCAGCAGGTGGGTTCGCCAGCGCCAGGTCTGCACCGGCAGTTCGGTATCACCCCGACCACCGTGACGCCATTGCCACCAACCGTAAACGGCCATGGCCATGTAGTAGACGTTGAGCCCGGACTCCATCAGCAGGCTGACGTTCCAGTAGAGCGCGGTGTAGATGGCGGTGCTCAGAAAGCCCGCGTACCAGCACAGGGCGTTCTGACGCACGGCTAATACCAGGTAGGCCAGCGCAAGCGTTACCGCGACCAGCTCCCAGCCGAGCCACTGGGACCAGGTGTCGGCCAATTGTTGGGTGATGTCGTTCATCAACTCAGGGTTTCCATCAGTTCAGGGCTTCATAATTGGGCAGAAATTTGGTGACGAATACGGCTTTGCCATACTTTTCGTAACTGTATTTCATGCCATCACGCAGGATGTCCATGACGCGGTCGTAGTCGCCGGTGATGATGGTGCAGGTGGGCACGGTCTGAATCAGAATGCCTTCCTGCTGGTTGAGCCAGTCGATAAACCCTTTGATGGGCGGAATGTAGTCGCCATTAAACGGGTACATGCTGATTTC
>NZ_DFTP01000003.1:10283-10493 GCF_002381585.1 Marinimicrobium sp. UBA4209 | reverse complement strand
ACACGCCGTGAACCCATCCCTGGGGGCTCGGATCGCGGGTCCCCCGCTCTACGGTCTTGGGGGCGTGTACCGGATTACCACTTCGCCGAACGTATTACACTTCTTTAAACCTTAACCGTCCAACTTGATTGCGTTGCATGAACGTTACGCTAAGTCGGTGTCAGGAACCTTGACTCAAGACCGTAGAGCGGGGGACCCGCGATCCGAGCC
>NZ_DFTP01000003.1:0-10192 GCF_002381585.1 Marinimicrobium sp. UBA4209 | reverse complement strand
AGGGACGTATGTACGGCGTGTCTTGAGTCAAGGTTCCTGACACCGACGCCCCCGAACCTAAAAAAGCCCGCCTAGAACCGCAGATTAAAATCAACCCCCACAACGCGCGGCTCGCCGAACTGATAATAGGGCTTGGTTTCATAACCATCTCGAGGGTCGTTACCGAAGGCGCCGAAGCCCCGGGTTTTGACGTCCTCATCGGTCAGGTTGCGGCCCCAGAGCGCCACCTCCCAACTATCGGCACGATAACCGATCCGGCCATTCAATAATTCATACGCATCGGACTGCTCCTCGTGGCGGCTGGAGAAATAAAACTCATCTTTGCCCTCCAACTCCACGCGAGCATACCAGTGCTCCGTCAGGTTAAACAGCGCACCCACCGCGAATTGATAGCTCGGGGCATGAGGCAGATCGCGGCCGCTCAGATCCTCCGGCTCACCAGTCTCTTCGTTTGCGCCGACGTGCGCGAAGCTCTGGAAGTCGTCAAATTCGCTATCGAGTAAGCCCACGCTGGCAAACACCTCGGTCATACGGTTGAGCCGGGCATTGGCTTCAAGCTCAAGGCCTCGGGCACTGCCCGCCGCAGCGTTGGTGGTGTAGTCGATAAAGCTGCAGGGACAGTCATCGCCCTCGTCCGGAACCACCCGGGACTGCTTGGTCTGCACATCGTCCCGGTCCTGATAAAACACCGCCACACGGGTCTGCAGGGCACCGTCGAGTGCTTCGCCCTTCCAGCCCGCTTCGTAATTCCATAGGGTTTCGGTGTCAAACTCCCGCTCATTCGCCGCCAGCGTCTGACTGCTGTTGAAGCCACCGGCCTTGAAGCCGCGCGAGGCCAGGGCGTACCACAGGTTATCCGCTTCATCCCGATATTCCAGAGCCAGCTTGCCGCCCCACATGTCTTCCGAGGGACTGAATACGGCGCCGTCACTGTCAGCGTAGTCGGCATCGCGGGTTTCGTGGCGCAGGCCGGCTTTCAGGGTCAGGCGCTCGGCCAGGGGAATATCCAACTGACCGTAGAGCGCGGTGTTCTCGGTACTGAAGGCACTTCGGAAATCCTCTTCCAGGTAGGTGTACTCCCGGCGTAAGTCCTCACTCTGGTCCCGGTAGTAAGTACCGACCACCCAGCCCAGCTCATCCTCTGCATTGCGCGATACCAGGCGCAGGTCGACGCTGGTATTGTCGTTGTCCCGCAGGTAGTTATCAAAGGAGTTGTAGCCGTCGAAAACACACTCGAAGTCGACACAGATATCTTCGTAGGCCCAGTCCTCATCGTAGCCATATTCGAGATCGGACTGGGCGTGACTGACCAGCGCCTCCACATCAAACGCCTCGGTAGCCTGCCACTGCAGGCGCACCGAACCGGCGGTGCTCTCCTGGCGGTCGTGGCCCGGCTGGTCCGACAGAGTGGTGCGGGTGTTGTCCAGGGAGAAGCCGTCGTAACCGTTGTCGACATCGACATAGAAGGCAGTCAGGTCGACCGTGAGGTCGGCGCGGGGCTGCCAACGCAGTTTGCCCCGCAGGGTCTGCTCATCGATATCGGCATTGTCGTCGGTGCCGAGAAAGGCGTTTTCCTGATAGCCATCACTGAGGGTGGTGCCCGCCGCAAGGCGATAGCTGAGCGTGTCCGATACCGGGCCGCTGATGACGCCGCTGGCAGTGTGGGTGTTGTACTCGGCCAACCCGAGGCTGGCCGTACCTTCGAATGATTCAGTGGGCGTGCCCGAGACCATATTGATCAGGCCGGCCATGGCGTTGGCGCCGTAGAGCGTGCCCTGAGGCCCCCTCAGCACTTCGACCTGCTGGATATCCAGGGTGGTGGCGCCGGCGCCAATGCCGGTCATATCAATACCGTCGATGATCAGGCCAACCGACGGGTTGACCGGCTCGACGAACTGGCTGCGCTCGCCGATACCGCGAATCTGGAAGAAACGGGCCCGGGAGGTGCCGGCGGAAAAGTTGACGTTGGGCGCGGTATTCAGCACCTGGGACAGGTGGTCGGCGCCGCGCTGGCGGATGGTTTCGGCATCAATGACCGAGGCGCTGGCGGCTAGGTCAAGAAGGCCGGACTGGCGAAAATCGGCGGTGACCAGAATTTCTTCATCGATCTGGGCCACATCCTGTGCCTGAGTGCTGACCGTCAAAAGCGCGGCCGTCAAAGCGGAAAGCGAAAAGCGTGTCGGGTTCATGGGCAGAGTCTCCAAAACAACGTTTAAGTGGAGACCCGGTATGCGAGCGGGAGTGTGCTGGAACGCTATTTATTGTGGCGGGCCAAGGGGCTGGCCTGCGGCACCCTACGACTATTTCGAGGGCGCTGGTTCCTCTTCCTATCCCTACGCCGGCATTAACCGGATCAGGTTCAACGGGTCCGCTCTGTGGTCAGAGCGTCTCAGGTACATGACCTCCCCGAGGAGTGGCGCCAATTCTAACGCGAATGAGGGGCTATCGCCAAACGATCAATCCTCCTGCCAGACCCAGTAGCTGGCGCCGGCCACCAACACCGCCGTCGCCAGCAGCCCCACCTGAATCACGACCGTCAACGGCGTTGCCAGCATCGCCCCCGCCAGCGCATAGGCCCAGGTTGGGGCGGGAATCAGTACCAGCGCCAGCAGACCGGCCAGTCCCGCCATCAACAGCACCCAGAGGACTCTGGACAAACGCCCCGCGCGGCGCACTGGCAGGCGGTGCATCACCGCATCGGTAAAACCGGCGTCGTCAATGTGGTCGCTGTTACGCTGCAGCGTCTGGCTCAGCCAGGCGTCCAGTTCGCGCTCGTCGTTGGGAATATCGGATTTCATTGTGCCGTCTCCTGCCAGGATGACAGATGGGTTCTCAGGGCCTTTTTACCACGGAGCAGGTGGGTTTTAACGGTACCAAGGGGAATGCCCATCACCTCGGCCACCTCTTCCTGCGTGAGCTCTTCCTCCAGGCTCAGGCGCAGGGCCCACTGTTGGGGCTGGCTCAATCGGGCCATGGCCGCTTCCAGGTCGCGCCGGGCGTCCAGGGAGCCGGCATGCCCCGCCTGCACCTGATGACTGTCCAGCTCAGGCGTGGCGTCCTCCAGGTCAACCTTGGTCCAGCGCTCCCGCGCCAGCCGCTTCTGGCTGGCCGCCAGATTGAACGCAATGCGATACAGCCAGGTGGAAAAACGCGCTTCGCCCCGAAAGCTGTGCAGCGAGCGGTAGACCTTGATGAACACCTCTTGAGCCAGATCGTCGGCCGCGGCCTCGTCTCCATTGCACAGGCGCCGGGCCCAACGGCGTACCGGCGACTGATAGCGCAGGACCAACTGCCGGAAGGCGTGCTGGTCCTGCTGGGTCATGACGCGGGCAATCAGGCCCGCGTCAGACAGAGGCTCAGGATTAGGGATCATTACTGCGCCTGACGCTCAGCGAGTTTCCAGATCAGGATCTTGGCCAGGCCCATGCCCACCAGGATCAGCCCGATGCTGCCAATAGCGAAACCGGTCATCAGGGTCAGGAACACCGTCAGACCGATACCCGCCCCCAGCAGTACCAACCCCTGGTTCAGGTTGCGGACCGGGCTTGGCAGCGCGTCCTCCATCAGGTTCTCCGGCACCGGCTGGCCAGCCTCCAGAAACTTCTGGATACGTTCGTTGAGCAGTTGCTGGCGCCGCTCCCGGTGGCGGAAGACGAACAGGGCAATCAGAATCACCGCCAGCGCTGGAGCGCCAAACACCATCAGGATGGCAACAACCGGAATGATCAGGGCCGCCGCATCGCCCCCGGGAATATGCTCGGGCATATGTTGCTGCCAATTGGCGGTTTCCGCTAAAGCGGGCACAGCCCCACTGATCAAGCCAAAGGCGAGCAGCGCTACGGCCGCAATGCGCAACAGGTGATTCAGAGTCAGATGTTTCATGGTCCATTTCCTCGTATCAGTCATTCTAGCGCGTCCAGCGAGGCGCTGGGTTACCAATCAAGACGAGGGCAATGGCGGGTCTGGATTCAAAGGCGGGCAAAAAAAATCGGGGGCGAGCGCGGTGGGCCCGAAAGCCCACCGCAACACGCTTACAGCTGGAACCGGCTGACCAGCGTATTGAGCTCCACCGCCAGTTTGGAAAGCTCTTCGGCCGACGCACTGGTCTGATTCGCGCCCGCCGCCGACTGGGTGGCGATGTCGCTGATCTTGACCAGATTGCGGTCCACTTCCCGCGCCACGCTGGCCTGCTCTTCCGAAGCGCTGGCAATGACCTGGTTGCGCTCGTTGATATCGTCGATGCCCTCGGCAATTCGCTCCAGCGCCTCGCCGGCGGCCTTGGCCACCGCCAGGGTCTCCGTGGCGCGGGTGCTGCTCAGTTCCATGGAAGACACCGCATCCTTGGTACCGCTCTGAATGTTGTTGATGATGGTCTCGATTTCCTTGGTGGAAGTCTGAGTTCGGTGCGCCAGAGCGCGTACTTCGTCCGCCACCACAGCAAAACCGCGACCGGCTTCCCCGGCCCGCGCCGCTTCAATCGCCGCATTCAGGGCCAGCAGGTTGGTCTGCTCGGCTATGGCCAGAATCACATCCATCACTTTACCGATGTCATTGGCCTGTTCGGCCAAGCCATTGACCGACTCCGAGGTCTTGTCGATTTCATCGGTCATAAACTGGATGGATTTTCGGGTCTCGCGCACTTTAGCCAGCCCATCTTTGGTGGCACTGGCGGATTCACCGGACGACTCCGACGTTTCAGTGGCATTGCGAGCCACTTCTTCTACCGCCGCGGTCATCTCGGTAACCGCACTGGCCGCCTGCTGAATCTCGTCGGTCTGCTCCTGCAGGCTGCGCGAGGAGTCTTCTGCCACCGAACTCAACTCCTCAGTTGCCGAGGCCAATTGGGTGGAGGAGTTTGAGATCTGACTGATGGCACTGCGCAGGTTCTCCCGCATGACCGCCAGCGAATTGAGCAGGCGGGCCGGTTCGTCATTGCCTTTAACCTCAATGGATTGGCTGAGATCACCACCGGCGATCGTCTCGGCATTATCCAG
Source organism: Marinimicrobium sp. UBA4209 (assembly GCF_002381585.1). Lineage (NCBI taxonomy): Bacteria > Pseudomonadati > Pseudomonadota > Gammaproteobacteria > Cellvibrionales > Cellvibrionaceae > Marinimicrobium > Marinimicrobium sp. UBA4209. The sequence goes on along the minus strand of NZ_DFTP01000003.1, from coordinate 5,198 downwards.
CGCCTGGCCCAACGGTTGAACGATACTGCGGGCAAGGAATACCGCCAGCCCGATACCGAGCAGCACCGCAACCACAATGGCCACAATCACCGCCAGTTTTGCTGCCGCAAAAACCGTGGCACCTCGTTCATCCGCTAGACGAGAGCCTTCCTGATTGATATCTGACAACTCCAACAATGCGTCAGCCATTCGATCGGCCGGGCCGCCCAAGGCTATATTGACGATCCCCATCGCCGAACCGAAATCCCCCTGCTGGACAAAGTCGACGAGAATATCAGCGTTCTCGAAGTACTCGGATTGAGCGTCCACGTATCGGTCATAAGCCGCTTGCACCTCGGGACTATTGATCACCTGCTCAAAGCGCTTCTGATTGGCACGGACATCCGCCTTCACCGCCTGCATGCGCTCGATGTTCTGCTCAACCATCACCGGGTCTTCATCCGCGGCAGTCCTTAGGGTAAACACCCGGTAGCGCATAATACTGGTCCCGAGGTCCCCTACCGCACGTACCGCGGGCATCCATTCGTCGTTGATCTCAGAGGAAATTTCGTCCATCCGGGCCATTTCATACAAAGCGAAGAGCCCCAGACCAATTAATAAAAAGAGCATGACTCCAAAGCCAGCGGCCAGTCGCGGGCCGATATTTAACGCACGTAAAAACATAGTCTGATCCCAAGATTCCGGGCTGTTGTTATTCCTTTTCACTCGCCCCAAATTTTCTGGTATGAAAACCAACACCCCTGGCCGGGGATATTCCCGCAGTTTTCAAAGTCGTTGTCTCGTTCGTCACGGGCACCACCGCCCCTCTTGGACTCTAGCACAGGACTTCAGGTACCACCGTGCCGGCCCTGATAAGGCTGTCGGCGGTGAGGCTGCAAAGTTGAAGCCTTTTTTGCCCCCTGGTGTACACTAACGGCCTACTGATCCTGTCCCCACAACGCTAGGGAGCTTGCCATGAACAAGATTCGCTGGGGGGTGCTCAGCACCGCCAATATTGGTCGCAAGAAAGTCATTCCCGCCATTCAGGCCTCCGAGCGAGGTGAAGTGGTCGCCGTGGGCTCGCGCTCCGAAGACAGTGCCCGCGCCTTTGCCGACGAGCTGGGCATTCCCGTGGCCCACGGCAGCTACGAAGCCCTGCTGGCGGACCCAAATATCGACGCCATCTACAACCCCCTGCCCAACCACTTGCATGTGCCGCTGTCGATTCAGGCGCTGGAAGCGGGCAAGCACGTACTGTGTGAAAAGCCCATCAGCCTGGACGTCAAAGACCTGCAGGCGCTCAAGGCCGCGGCCAAGGCCCACCCCAAGCAGAAGCTGATGGAAGCCTTCATGTACCGCTTCCACCCCCAGTGGCAGCATGTGCGCGAATGGCTGGAGCGCGGGGACCTGGGGCAAGTAAGGACTTACACCGCCTTCTTTGCCTACAATAACCGGGACGATGAGAACATCCGCAACCTGCCGGACATCGGTGGTGGCGGGCTGATGGACATTGGCTGCTACGGCATCTCCTCCGCCCGGCATGTCTACGGCGCAGAGCCGGTGCGTGTGGTCGGCAGCGTGCAGCCACTGGCTGGCTACGAGGTGGACTGCCTGACCTCGGCCATCATGGAGTTCCCCGACGGCACCGCCACCTTTACCGTCACCACCAAAACCGAGGCTACGCAGTGGGCGGAAATCCACGGTGAGAAAGGCATGATCCGCCTGGAGAAGCCGTTCAACCCCGAACCCGGCGATGAGAACCGGGTTACCCTGGTTATCAGTGGGGAAAAGCAGACCTTCAGCTTTCCAGAACCCAATCAGTACCAGCTGATGGTGGACGCCTTCAGCCAGAGCATCCAGGAGGACACGCCGGCCCCTACCCCGCTGTGGGATGCGGAAGCCAATATGCGCATTATTGATGCGCTTTTCACCAGCTCGGACGAAAGCCGCTGGGTCAACCTGGACTGAGGAGAGGCATTTCATGGAGAAAATTGTTGTGGTCGGCGGTGGCGCCGGCGGATTGGAACTCGCCACCAGGCTCGGTCGCAAGCTGGGCCGAAAGAAGAAAGCCCATATTACCCTGGTGGACCGCAACACCACCCATCTATGGAAACCGCTGCTGCATGAAATAGCGGTGGGCACCATGGATGAGGGCAACGATGCGGTCAGCTACCGCGCCCAGGCGTACGCCAAAGGCTTTCACTTTCGCATCGGCACCCTGACCGACATCGATCGCGAGCAGCGCCAGGTTGTGCTGGCGCCGGTTCTGGACGAGGAAGGTGTGGAGTACATTCCCGCCACCCGCATTGATTACGATTACCTGGTGATGGCTCTGGGGTCGGTGTCCAATGATTTCGGCACTCACGGTGTGAAAGAGCACTGCATCTTTCTCGACAGCGCCAAGCAGGCGCACCGGTTTCGCAACAAGTTGCTCAACCGGTTCTTGCGAATTCAGCGCGTTCCCGACGAACCGGATGAAGTACGCATTGCCATTGTGGGCGCCGGCGCAACCGGCGTGGAGCTCTCCGCGGAGCTGCATCATGCCGTCAAAGAGTTTCACCACTATGGCTTTGATGCCATCACCAATGAGCACCTGCACGTAACCCTGCTGGAGGCCGGCGAACGGATCCTGCCCGCCCTGCCCGAACGCATTTCCGCCGCGGCCACCCGCGAGCTGACCAACATCGGGGTCAAGGTGCGCACTCAGACGATGGTGACCTCAGCCGAGCATAACGGCCTGCACACCAAAGACGGTGATTTCATTGAAGCGGACCTGATGGTCTGGGCCGCCGGCATCAAGGTACCGGAGTTTATGGCCAACATCGGCGGTCTGGAAACCAACCGGATCAATCAGTTGACCGTCAATCCGCATTTGCAGGCCACGCGGGACGAACGGATTTTCGCCATTGGTGATTGCGCCGAGTTCATTCAGGAAGATGGCAAGCGAGTGCCGCCACGAGCGCAGTCGGCCCATCAGATGGCGGATACCTGTTACGACAACCTGCTCGCCTGCCTGCACAACAAGCCGCTGAAAACCTACCACTACAAAGACCACGGCTCGCTGATTTCCCTGGCGAACTACTCGACCGTAGGCAGCCTGATGGGCAACCTCACTCGGGGCAGTCTGTTTATTGAGGGTCGTATGGCGCGGGTGGTGTATATCTCGCTGTACCGGATGCATCAGGTGGCGGTGCACGGTTTGATCAAGACCGGTTTGCTGATGCTGGCGGGTAAAATCAATCGGTGGTTACGACCGCGGTTGAAGTTGCATTGATGGTATTGCTTAAATATTGACGGCACTTCACTTAGAGTGCTGCGGGAGGGTATACCCTCCCTCCGCAGTGCCAACGTAACGTTCCGGGAACTAGCACGCTTTCGTTCCGCCCCCCGTGTAACGGCGGATGCGCTTCGCTTATCCGCCCTACGGCCGAGCGCAGCAGTAGAACTCCGCGTAGGGCGGATAAGCCGAAGGCGCATCCGCCGTTACCCAAACCAAGTACTACTCTCGAAGTACCGAATAAATCGCTACGCACTCTCACCGACCAACCGACGCGGTAACCAGAGGGCGATTATCGCCGCCAGGGCCAAAAAGGCGGCTGAGATCCACAGGCAGGCAATCAGCCCCGCGACCTGATACACCCAACCGGAGAGCACCGTGCCCACGAGACGACCCATCGCATTGGCCATATAGTAAAAACCGACATCCAACGAGACCCCGTCCTCCTTGGCATAGCTGACAATCAGATAACTGTGCAGGGAAGAGTTCACCGCAAACAGCACACCAAAAATCAGCAACCCCACCACCAGACTCACACCTGGCGCAATACCCTGCCACAACGCCAGCGCAATCAACACCGGAATGACCGTCAGAACCGCCGCCCAACCAAATGCGGTACGTCCATCCGGCAAACCCCGCCCGGAGCGCCCCGTGATTTTCGGAGCGACGGACTGCACCGCGCCATAGCCAATCACCCAAAGCGCCAGAAAGCCCCCCACCTGCCAGTGGTCCCAGTCGAACTGGCTGGCCAGAAACACCGGCAACGCCACCACGAACCAGACATCCCGGGCGCCAAATAAAAACAGGCGGGCGGCGGACAGCACATTGACCGCGCGGCTTTTGGAGCAGACCTCAGAAAATTTGGGTTTGCTTTTGGCCCGGCCCAGATCCTTCTTCAGAAAAATCAGGCTGATGATCCAGACCACAGAAAGCGCAGCGGCCATGGCGCCGACGGCGCCGGCAAATCCCACGACCATCAACAGCGCGCCCCCCAAAAAGAAGCCCGCACCTTTCAGCGCATTTTTGGAGCCGGTCAGCACCGCGATCCATTTATAAAGGGCACCGCCCTGCCCGTCCGGCACCAACAACTTGATGGAGCTCTTGGCGCTCATTTTGTTCAGGTCCTTGGCCACACCCGAAAGCGCCTGCGCCGCCATCACCCAGGGCACCGTGAGCATGGCGGCCGGCACCAGCAGCATGGACAGCGCAACGACCTGCAACACCAGCCCCAGATTCATGGTCCGGTTCAGGCCCAGGCGGGCACCGAGCCAGCCGCCCACGAGATTGGTGATCACCCCGAAAATCTCATAGAACAGGAACAGCATGGCGATGGCCAGCGGGCTATAACCGAGTTGGTGAAAATGCAGCACCACCAACATCCGCAGTGCGCCATCGGTCAGGGTGAAGGCCCAATAATTGGCGGTAATCAGCAGGTACTGACGAATGGCCGGAGACAAGTGTGCCAACATGGTCAACCCGCGTGATCCGCGAGGCCGACCTTGCGCGCCAGTTCCGCCGTGCGGTTGGCGTAGCCCCACTCGTTGTCGTACCAGGCGTAGATTTTTACCTGGGTGCCGTCGATCACCAACGTCGACAGGGCATCGATGATGCTGGAGCGCGGATCGGTTTTGTAGTCCACCGACACCAGCGGTCGCTCTTCATAGCCGAGAATGCCCGGCATTTCCTCCTCGGCTGCACGTTTCAGCAGGTGATTGACCTGAGCCGCATCGGTGGCTTTTTCCACTTCAAAGACACAGTCGGTCAGCGACGCATTGGCCAGGGGAACACGCACCGCGTGGCCATTGAGCCGCCCTTTCAGCTCGGGGAAAATCTCCGTAATCGCCTTGGCCGATCCGGTGGTGGTGGGAATCAGGCTCATGCTGCTGGCCCGGGCGCGACGCAGATCCTTGTGAGGCTGATCGAGAATGCTCTGGGTGTTGGT
>NZ_DFTP01000069.1:15589-15881 GCF_002381585.1 Marinimicrobium sp. UBA4209 | reverse complement strand
AACAGCAGCAACAGCACACCCAGGTGGGCGATATGATCCAGTATTTCGCCATTCTCTTCGGGGAGGTTCAGTGCCGGGGCGACCGCACTGATGGCAAAGCCGGCGGCCAGGTAGCCGATCAGGTTGGGCAGGCCCATCCGGTGAACCAGAAATCCCAGGGTGAAGGCAAATGCGATCCAGACGGCTTCCAGCATGAAAAGCTCCGATGGTGAAACAAGGGGTCCAGTATACGGGTGGCTAGTATATCTGACCAACGCCAATAAAAAAGCCGTCGCCCGGACTCGGACGGCGG
>NZ_DFTP01000069.1:10272-15514 GCF_002381585.1 Marinimicrobium sp. UBA4209 | reverse complement strand
TCAAGCGAGATGGTCAATGAGGGATGGCCGGTCACTCACCCCGGTGCATCATCAGTAAGTGCAGGCGTCCGGGTCGTTTGCCACAAAATAGGACTTGTAGTTGCTGGCACTGTCGTCCATGCAGCCCTTCAGGTTGAGCAGGCGCACCGAGCGGAATTCGATAGGGGCGCTTTCCGCCTGCAGTGCGATATAGCCCTCGTGCAGTAGCGTACCGTCATCCAGTTGCATGCCGCTGTACCGGATGACCTCTTCACCTTCCACCCGGTGAATCGCCAGGTCATTGCCGTGCACTTCCACTTCAGCGGTGACCCACTGATCGCCGTGATAGGTCTTGCTGGTCGACTCGATGATGTGATCCTCGCGCAGCTCGCCCTCATAAACCGCATGAGTACCCGGCGTTACCAGATTGGAGGTGTGGCGCTCATCGGTGCCGTTGCCACCGAGCAGTTGCACCTCCATGCAGGCGGGGTAGCCCTGGTCGATTGCCATTTCATACGGGGATTGGGCGTGATACATGATGCCGTTGTTGCGAATGGCCCACTCTGGCGCACCGGCGACCTGTTCGCCCACAAAGCGGTATTCCACCTCGATGCGGTAGTGGGAGAAGGGCTCCTTGTAAAAAATGTGGCCCCAGCGACCGTTCAGTTCATCGTATTGGTCATAACTGACCACGATCTTGCCGTCCTCCAGGCGGAAGGTGTTCAGGGTGTTTTCGCCCGGAGGAGAGCCGGCAATCTTGATGATCCAGTCATCCAGATCCTTGCCGTTGAACAGGTCGACCCATTCTTCCCGGTCGGCTTGATTGGGGGTGTTGGGTTGGCTGTTACAGCCGGTCATGACCGCAGTGGCCAATCCGATACAGAGCAAAGGTTGGGTCCAGCGCATTGGGGAGTGCCTCGTGTGTTTATGATTTATCGTACTGGGTGGGAATGATGCCAAATTTATTATGTAAAAACAAAGTTGCTATATAAAAAAGGCCGGTGAACGAATTCACCGACCAAGGTGTTACGTCCCCATCCCTGGGCAGGAGGTCTCAGCATCGCACCGCGTTAAAAGGAGCCGCGAATACCAAAGGTATAGGTGGCGCCGGGGTAGAAGGCGTCAAAGGTAATGCCTTCGTACTGATGCCAGGTGCCGACCGGTTCGTCGGTGATGTTGTAGGCATCGAAGGTGATGGTCAGGTTCTGCTCTTCAAGCACCGGCAGGCGATAGCTGCCGGAGAAGTCCACCTGGGAGCGGTCCATGGACTTGAGCTCGAACCCATTGGTGTACCCGGACACCGATCCATCCTGATGGTAGTAGGTCATACGAGCCTGCAGACGGTCGGTTTCGTAGAAGGCGGTGAAGTTGTAGGTCCAGTCGGAAATGCCGGTCACAATGGCATCCTCGTCACTGGCGCTCTGGTTAATGTGGGTGGCACTGGTGTCAAAGCCCAGGCCTTCCACAATAAAGTCGAGCGGCATTACCCAGATGGCTTCATAGCCAGATAGCGTGGTATAGCCATCCACATTACTGCGGGTACTCACCTGAGTCGTACACACGGTCGGGCCGCCACACTCGGCCAGTGCCTGCTCCCGGTCCTCGCCGATGTTGTTGATGTCCATGCCGTAGTTGGGCAGGTCCAGCCAGTCCACGGTCAGGGTGTCGGAGCGGGTGAACCCGGTCACTTCCTTGATGAAGTGAGTGAAACCGACATAGCCGGTATTTTCAAAATACCATTCACCGCCAATGTCGAAGTTGGTGGCTTCGAACGGTGTCAGGAAGGGGTTGCCGGCACGCACCGATTCGATACCGGAGCTGCCCCAGGCTGAGTTGGGGAACATGTCCGCCGGGTTAGCGCGGGTCAGGCTGCGCGAACCGCTCATGCGCACTTTGATATCGTCCCGCAGGTCGTACACCATACTGAACGAGGGCAACACTTTGCTGTAATCCGCCTTGGTTTCGCTCTGGTCGGTGCTCACCGTCTGTTCGGTATCCACCCAGCGAATACCGGCGTTGATGCGCAGCGGCCGATCATTCACCTGCTGCTCAACGTTGCCTTCCACATACAGGCCCAGCATTTCTTCACTGATGTTACCGACGGTCTGGCCAAACTGGTCGCCACTGGTTTTGATCGGCTCGAAGTCGTCATAGTTGGTGGCCTCCTTGATGCGCGCCCAGTCCACCTGGGCGATACCGGAGTACCCGTTATAGCCACTGATGTTGCTGCCCAGGTCGTCAACCAGTGATGGGCCGAGGTAGTCAGAGAAATTCAGGTCGGCATCGGAGCCGTCCACAAAATTTTCCTGAAACTCCTGCGTGCCGCCCCAGGCGTCCATGTTGCTGGAATTCTCATCCCAGGCCAGGCCGAACTTGATGCCGCTGACGTCGGCATCTTCGCCCCAGGCGAAGTCCGCATGGAAACCGTTGGTTTCGGTTACCCGGCGGTTGCGCTGGATACGGAACCGGTCGCCGAACTTCTCATTGTCCTGAATGACGCCGTCTTCGTTCTGGTCAAACTCCTGTTGCCAAGTCCAGCCAATATCGGGGCTGGCCGGGTCGAGACTGAAGTTGAACGAGGGCAGAGTGCCGGACACGGTGTACTGCATGGTCGCACCGGGGGACATATACAGCACATAAGGCTCGTCGCGATCGAATTCTGACTTGGTATAGCTCGCCGAGATGTCGGCCTTGAAGTCATCGCTGATCTGCCAGGCCATGCTGGGCATGAAACTGACAAAGTTCAGGTCTTCGGTGTACTGATGCGAGCCTACCCAGATGTGGGCGTTGTAAAAGGTTGCGTCGGTGACATAACCGTTCTCAACCGTGACATCTTCGGGGATGATGGCCGCCCCTTGATGCAGGTAGTTGCGCCGTCCCCACAGCATGGCTTCGGTACGGGTGAAGTCACGATCGGCCTGGGCATACATGGTGTCCAGGACGAACTCCATATCGTCATTGGGACGGAACTCCAGCGAGAGCAAGCCGGTCATCCGGTCGCGGTCGCCCACGGCGGTCATCGGACGGCCGAGATAGGGCAGCAGGGCGGTGTCCAGTGTCTCGGCGTCCAGACCAGAGGTGGCTACCGGATCGACCGGGTCACCCACTGCCACGCCGTCTTTGGCCGCCGCATAGTCCGGTGTGGCTTCAGGGCTCCAGAAAAAGTGGTTGAAGCCTTCGCTGCCTTCGACACAGGCCGAGTTGGTGCGCTCGGGGTTACTCCACTCGGCCACACAGCCGTCGGTGTAGAGCGCAACCGCTTCATAGCCGTCCACCCGGGAGCTTTTCTGCTCACCGGCCAGACCAAACAGCACGCCAAACTGTTCGTTGGAGTTGCTATACATGAACGAATACTTGGGGCTGACATCCTCGCTCAGCTCGCTATAGGCCCCTTCCAGGGAGTAACTGAAATGCTGGCCATCAAAGTCGGAAGGGCGCGCCGTGCGCATGTTCACATAACCGGATACCCCGCCTTCGAGCTGGCCGGCCGTTGCGGTTTTGGATACCGCCAGGCTGCTGAACAGCTCGGTGGGGAACAGGTCCAGGTCCACTTCGCGGTTGCGGTTACCGGAGGTCAGGCTGCCGGTAGAGGCCACCGCCATGGCATTGCCGTTGAGGGCAATTTTGGTAAAGCTCGGTCCCAGACCCCGCACAGAAATCTGCTGGCCTTCACCGGTCACTTCACGGTTGATCTTAACGCCGGGAATTCGGGCCAGGGACTCGGCCAGGTTCTGGCTGGGCATGTTGCCGATATCATCGGCGAAAATCACATCCGAGAATCCGTTGGAGTCCCGTTTGGCGTTGGTCGAGTTGAGCAGTGATCCGCGGTAGCCCGTGACGACCACCTCTTCAAGGCCGGTGGTGGCCGGGGCGGCCTCTTCATTGGCCTCCTGAGCCTGAGCAAAACTGGTGGCACCGATGGCAAGGCCCAGCAAACCCAGTTTGCTGAGGCGGAAGGTTGGGGTTTTCATGATGAACAATCTCCAAGCTGGCTTATCGTTATGAAAATTGGCGCATTATTCATTTCGCCCGAGAAGTGGGAGGGCGAAGTAAGACCGGTCAACTTATAGTCATCCGATCTCTAAGTCTTAAAGTAAGACATGTATACAAGTATGTCAATAGCCTTGACTGTGACTTATTGGGCAGTGCGAACGGGGAAATTGGCAGATTTCGTGATGCGTGGCACAAACCGGAGAAACAATAAAAGGATCAGGCGCCAACCCCTTAAGTTCAATTTGACAATATGTAGGTGCGGTAGTTAACTCCAGAAGACGCCTACGGATCGGCGGTACCCAATAGCGCTTAATAACCCGTTCTAATAATCAACAATCAGCGCTATTCACTTAAGTTGTTATTGAGTCGAACCTCCGTCGGTGAGCAGGCGTTTTCTTGCATTCATTTGCAACACTCCACATGCCAATAATGACTTGAAACAGGAGTTCGAAAATGACCCACTTACTACACAGAAAACTGATGTTGGGGGCGGCGTTATTTGTATCCGCCCAGGCGGCGCAGGCCATAACTTCCGGCTCCGCTGAGGCCACCTTGAATGTCGATAACCAGTGGGGCTCTGGCTACTGTGCCAGCGTCACCATCGACAATAATGGCGGTAGTGCCATCACGGACTGGACCGTCGGCCTGGATCTTAATGGCAGTAGCATCAACAACCTCTGGAACGGCAACCTGAGCGGAACCTCAGTGACTCCCGCTGCTCATAACGCCACCATTCAAGCGGGTAACAGCACCGGCTTCGGCTTCTGCGCCAACGGTGGCAGCATTGCGGAGTTGGCCTCCCTTGATGTGGCAGGGGGCGATGGATCGAGCAGCAGCTCCAGCTCCGACAGCTCCAGTAGTTCAAGCAGTTCCAGCAGCTCCGATGCCGGCGGTGACAACAGCGTGACCGTGCGCATGAGTGGCGTGACCGGCGACGAAAGCGTCAGCCTCGAAATTGGTGGCCAGACGATCGAAACCTGGACGTTGAGTGTCGGCATGCTGGATTACACCGTGAGCACCAACGCCACCGGAGAGCTTCGCGTGGCCTTTACCAATGATGAAGGTGATCGTGACGTGCAGGTGGACTATGTGATCGTCAACGGCGTCACCTACCAGGCGGAAGATCAACAGGACAACACCGGCGCCTGGGACGGAGAGTGCGGTGCGGGTTCCTATTCGGAAATGCTCCACTGCAGCGGTTCCATCGGCTTCGGCAACCCGTTTGATGGCAGCAGTTCGTCTTCCAGCTCCAGCAGCTCCTCCAGCTCCC
>NZ_DFTP01000069.1:6244-10141 GCF_002381585.1 Marinimicrobium sp. UBA4209 | reverse complement strand
ATGCAGTACTGGGATCAGATCACCCCGGAAAACGAAGGCAAGTGGGGCTCGGTCGAAGGTACGCGTGATCAGTACAACTGGGGTCCGCTCGATGCCATCTATGACTTTGCTCGCGCCAATGGCATTCCGGTCAAAGCTCACGTACTGGTGTGGGGCAGTCAGCGTCCCGGCTGGATCGATAGCCTAAGCCCGGCGGAACAACGCGCGGAAATCGAAGAGTGGATCAGCGACTACTGTGACCGCTACCCCGATACCGAAATGATCGACGTGGTGAACGAAGCGCTGCCCTCGCACGCACCGGCCAACTACGCCGAGAGCGCCTTTGGCAGTGACTGGATCACTGAATCGTTCCGCCTTGCCCGTGAGCACTGCCCGAACGCGGTTCTGATCTATAACGACTTCAACTTCATGACCTGGGACACCGACGCGATCATCGATATGATCCGCCCAGCCGTGAACTCCGGTTATGTGGATGCGCTGGGTCTGCAAGCCCACGGTCTGTACAACCCGCGCGTCTGGACCGGTCCGGAGATTGAAGCCAAGCTGGATCAGATTTCTGAGTTGGGTCTGCCGCTGTATATCTCCGAGTACGACATTCAGGAGTCCAACGACCAGTTGCAGCTCGAGTACATGCAGACGCACTTCCCGATCTTCTACAACCATCCCAATGTGGTGGGTATTACCCTGTGGGGTTATATCGTGGGTGCCACCTGGCGTGAAGGCACCGGCCTGATGACCAGCAGTGGTCAACAGCGGCCGGCCATGCAGTGGTTGATGGAGTACCTGAACCGCTAAACGCAATAAACTGGAAAAGGACTTCCAGTTTTCTCCCCGTTATATTCGATTTCCCGTCCCCCCATTATTGTATCTCGCGCGCGCCAGTACTCATGCGCCTAAACCTCTTGCGCTACACCGCTAGGCCTTTGACAATAGATCAGCCCGGAGAATCTAAAACCGTGGTTTTTGAGTCACTAGATTGATACTGCGGAAAATTTGCCCTAAAGCGCTATAGTGAAGATGTGGCGGGCAGGACACAGGCCGGCGCTGATGATCCCAATTTGAGGAGATTGACCATGAAACCTTTAAGTCTCTTGGCACTGGTGTGTTTGGGTGCCATCTCGGCGGCCGTGTCGGCCGATGAGCGTCCGGCCCAGATTTACCTGAACGAAAACCTGGGGTTTAACATTGAAGGCTATAACTACGCCCAGGATGAGCTGCCCTGTGAGATCGAACAAAGTCTGGTAAGCAGCATTCTTGAACGGGCCGAGAAGCAGGGCCTGGTCATGCAGGCCGTCAGCACCGCCGATAAAATTAAGGCTGGCGATATCCCCGTGTTGGCAATCGACATCGAGGGCCTGACGTTGGGCAGCGAGGAATTCACCTTTGGCATGAAATCCAACTCCAAGCTGCCCGCGGTAAAGGTCACTACGGCGCTGATTCACGCCACCGCGCCCAACAGCGTGGTTACGGCCAGCCACAGCTGCGGCTTTGCCTCGCTCAGGGATTTCACACCCAGCAGCAACGTGCTGGACATGGGGACCGCCTACACCGTCTGTTCGGCCACCCAAAGATGCCTGAAGGACCTGAGCAAGGACATTGTTGAGTGGTTGGTGCCGTTGCTGTGACCGAGCTGTAGCCTCTGGCTGACTTCCGAAGTGACCGGAAAAAGACCGTAACTTTGTTGTTTATTGAGGTTCGCGTGCCTCCCATTGGCGAATAATGTCCCGAGCATACCGGCCAGAGGCGGTGTAGTCCTTCTCGGACCAGTTGCCCTCGGGGCTGGCGCCGACGACCAGCGCGGATGCACCTTCCTCTTTGTCGTTCAGTGCCCAGTTGGCGTGACTGATATTGTGTTCCTTGAAGAAGTCCATCCAGATTTCGGTTTGCGCTGTCGCAACATCACCATCGCCGTTGGCATTTACGGTGCCCCACTCTGTCGCGAACAGGGGCAACCCTTTATCAAGGGCGTCGCGGGCTTTGTCCCGCAGAGAATCGGTGTGGGTACCCGCGTAGAAGTGCAGGGCATAGGCGAGGTTCTGAAAACCGGTAATGGGGCTTTCGGCCGCGACGTCCACATCCTGTGACCAGTTGGGCGTGCCCACCACAATCAGGTTGTCCGGGTCGATAGCGCGGATGGCTTCAATGACTTGCACCGCATAGGGCTTGAGGGTATCGGTCCAGGAGACATCCAGCGGCTCGTTGTAGATTTCGTAAATGACGTTCGGATGCTCGCCGTATTCCTCGGCCATTTGCGTGAAGAAAGCCACCGCGCTGTCCGGGTGATCTTCGGCGTGGTGGCTGTGCCAGTCGATGACGACGTAGAGGTCATTGGCAATGGCCGCGTCCACCACTGTGCGAATCTTGGTCAGGTTACTCTCAGGTGACTCCAGATAACCACCGGGGGTTTCTATGCCCATGGCGGCGCGAACCAGCTCGGCGTTCCAGTCTTCAGCCACCGTCTTAACCGCGCCCGCGGTATAGAACTTGTCCCCGCCCCAGCCGTCGTTACTCCAGAACAGGCTGGGCCCGGCGATGCTGCCGGTGGAGCCGCCGATCAGCACCTGATTGCCTTTTGTGGTGAGAGGGGCGACATCCGCTAAAGCGCTCAGCGAAAATAGGGAAAGCAGCAAGGCTGCCAGTACGGGCTTGAGGTTCAGCATCGGGAATCTCCTTCGGAGCGATTATTATTAGAAGGCAATAGGGAGAGCATGATGGAGATCATGCTCTTTTACCATCAGTGAATATAAAGTTTTATATAAAAACCGCTTCGAGGTTACCGCACCTTTCATAAAAAGCCAAACGCCGACTCTCAGCTCGCTTCTTGCATCGGCAAGTGATAGAAGCGCCGGGTTTCCGCAACCATCTCCGCTTCGGTCATTTCCTGAGCGGGCTTGGACTCCCTGACCCGGCCGGTAAACCGGTCGTGTTCTTTCAGATAGTGCAGCAGCTCTTTACGGGCTTCCCCCGACCCGATCAGGTACAGGTCGTCGGCGCGAGCGATCGCTTTACCCACGGCCTCGTAAAAGCGGGTGAGTGCATGCCGGTAATCCAAGAATAGGCGATTCCCGGCTGCGCTTCTGCTTGAGCGCGCTGCTGGCGCCGGAGAAGCATCGCGTTTCGTGACCCCGGTCCTCGACCTGCACGGAGGTTCGTTGTAGTGTGTGCCGCCCGATTGACTGTCAAGGAATCCGAGACAATGCTGCAACTGATCGCCCTGATTAAAAACCTGATCTGCTACGCCCTGCCGATTTATCTGGTGCATCTGTACCTCAAGCACGCCTATGGCATTGGCGCCTGGCAGACCATTCGCTGGTGGGCTAAGAACTGGGGCGGCCTGGAGCACCCGGGCATTACCTTGACGTTCACCATTCTTCCTCTGCTTTTTATCATTTTGATCATGTCGCCCATGGCCAATCGTGTCTATCTCTCGGCGGTGGGGGAGCAACATAGGCTGGTATACCTTGGCAATGACGGCCCGGGAGCCGGCCGCTACCTGCCGCGAGATGAGCCTCGGTCCGAGCCGTATACTTATCTGTCAGATGTCGGCTACAACATGAGTTTTGATGATATCTACCGAACTGAACTCTTTATCAAAGACCGTGGGACCGACACGGCAGGTACACCTGTCAAAGAGTTCCGTATGATTCATTTTATGGGTACCGTGGCGTTTATACTGGTGCTCTGGTTGGTGTTCATGAGTGCGCTGCACCTGCTCGCTCACCCTGCCAGTGTGGCAGTGGCCAGTGGTGGTACACAGGTTGAGCAGGCCACCATGGAAAGCTTCGACGAACAACTGCGCTACTGGCATTTAAATAGAGGAACGCTGTTGGCGATTGGTTTTGGTGCAGTGGTGATGGGATGTGTTGGAGGCGCTCTGTCCCGGACGGAGTTCGGGGC
>NZ_DFTP01000069.1:0-6189 GCF_002381585.1 Marinimicrobium sp. UBA4209 | reverse complement strand
ACCTACCCGCTGCCATCGACGGTTCGTCCAGGTAATACGTTAACCGGTGTGCCGGTGTATAGAGCGTCCGATTTTGAGCATCGTCAACGGATGGATGGCGAGTTCGATAGTGTGAGAACCCGATATCGTTTTGTTACGTTAAAGTTTACCGACGGATTCCCGATGCCCGCTTACGTGACTACCCGGTTTCATACCGATGAGCATCCCGGTCTCTTTGACCGACTGAAGGACCAGATCAAAAACGAGCAACCGATAGAGGTCAGGGTCGATGACGCACAGCGTATACGTATTGAGCGGCAATAGTCCTTGAGAGAGGAAGGAGTTTGCGCTTATGGATTCAAGAGCTGCGTTGGCCGCTACGGCACCGCTGCTGGGATTGTCCCATACCTGTTTTTGGATGTGCCGGCGCAGGCCCTCAGCGGTCTGGCAGCGTGCGCCGGTCACTCCATCAACCGTTATCGGGAATCTCCGGTTCCACCAGCTTGGCCAGCTGTTCCAGCGATTCCTGCCACCCCAGATAGCACATCTCCTCCGGAATCACCGAGGGGATGCCCTCCTGAACAATGTGAATCTCGGTGCCGCAAGAGACCGCTTTCAGGTCGACGGTCACCATCATCTCCCCGGGCAGGTTCTCATCATCAAAGCGGTCGGTATGCCGGATGCGCTCATTGGGCACCAGCTCCACATATTCGACGGTAAACGAGTGGCTGCTACCAGTGCCAAAGTTGGTAAATGACATGCGGTAGCCGCCACCCACCTTGGCGTCTATTTCATGGACTTTGCCGGTAAAACCGTAGGGCGCGATCCAATATTCCAGGCCGTCTTTACTGGTAAAGGCCTTATACACCCGCTCGGTGGGAGCGCGCAGGACGCGGTGCAGTCGTACGGTGCCGGTGTTGGCTGGCATATTAATCCTCCAAAAGTTGAACAGTGAGCCCATCACAGGGGCCGTTGCTGAAGTAAAGCAGAAAATCCGGGGGGTTGGAGCCCGAACCTCGCTGCTTCTGTTCAACTGGTCGGTTGAACCACGACAGAATCGACAGCCCAATTGTCAGAATGGCTCCAAATTCCAACCTTTTTTGGTAGCTACCAGCCGACCCGTCAATCCGAGGTTATTCAGAAATCGGTCGTCATGCGATACCACGAGCAACGCCCCCGGGTAGTGGCGCAACATAGTCTCCAGCGCCTCTGTGGAAGGCAGGTCGAGATGGTTGTTCGGTTCATCCAATAGCAGCAGCTCCGGGGGCGGGTCGGCATAGAGGATACACGCCAGTGATCCTTTCAGGCGCTCGCCTCCGCTGAGCCTTCTACTCGGCATCTCGACTTTGGGTGCGTCCAGTCCCAGTTGTGCCAGCCGCATCCGTAAGTCCCCTTCGGGGGTGGTGCGGTTCGCCAGTTGTAACTGCTCGAGCACCGTTTTCTCAGGGTCAAGGTTGCCCAGCCGCTGATCAAGATAGGCGCAGTGCGGCGTCACCTTGCAGGTGCCCGACAAGGGCGCGAGCTGGGCTGCGAGCACGCGGAGCAGAGTCGACTTCCCACAGCCGTTCGGGCCGACCACGCCGATGCGCTGCTGCCCACTCAGGGTCAGGCTGATAGTGCGCGTAGGGCCCTCAACAAAGGGCAGCTCCACGGCCTCCAGTTCCGCCACCCGACGTTTTGGTGCCTGCCAAATGGGTATGGCATGCAGGGTGATCTCGGCTTCATGATTGATCTGTTGCGCTGCTTCGCGCACCTGTTGGTTCAGCTCGGCTCGAGCAGTGGCGTGCTTCTGGTGTAAGGCGCCTGTCCAGTGTTCGCTGCGCTCCTTCTGGCGGTCCAGAAGAATTTTGGCCTGATTGGACTCCTTGCCCTGTTGATTGCCGCGGGCCCGTCGACGTTCCTGACGTTCCCGCTGCTGGCGCATTGCCCGCTCCTCGCGCTGGCGTTCGAGCTTGCGCTGATTAAGCTGATCCAGGGCGTTCTGTCGCTCCTCGGCCCTGCGTTCGGCATAGAAGGTGTAGTTGCCTCCGTAGCGGTGCAGTCCCTGCGGGGTCAGTTCGACGATGTGCTCCATGGCGTCCAGCAGTTGCCGGTCGTGGCTGACCACGATCAAGCCACCCGGCCAGCGCTTGAGATGTTCGATCAAGGCCTGTCGGTTTGGTCGGTCGAGGTGGTTGCTGGGTTCATCGAGAATCAGAAAGTCGGCGTCCGAGAGCAGGGCGCCAATCAGGGCGACGCGCATGGTCTCCCCACCGCTGAGTAGACGGGCAGGGGCGGTTGCCTCAAGGTGGCCAAGGCCACCGCGCTCAAGTTCATGGCGCAGTCGCTGGCGAATGTCCCAACGCTCGCCCACGGCATCGAAATCCTCCGGTGCCGTACTGCCCAACTCAATGCGCGCCAGCGCATCCAGCGCAGGCTGAACGCCCGCCAGGTCACCGACGGTGGCGCCCTCCGGGCAGGTTACTTGTTGGGCCAGGTAATGCACCAGGCCGGAGCGCAGGCAGTCTCCGGCGCTTGGCTGCAGTTGCCCCGCCAGAATGCGCGCCAGGACCGTTTTGCCGACGCCATTGCGGCCTACCAGCCCCGTCGGCTGCATATCGAAGGTTTCATTAAGATCGGCGAATAGCGCTCTGCCATCCGGCAGAACCTGGGAGACACCTTTCAGTGTGAGATAGGTTGTAGTCATGCGATATTCCATGGATGCCAAGAACTCCCCCGGCGACTGGGGGCTGGTGGAGACTGGCCGTCTTGAGGACGGCGGCATCAATGACGCATTGGACTAGTACCTTTCTAATAGAGCGGAGTTCGTACAAGTATTGTACAAGGGCGCGCCGGAATGGACAACGTAGAGATCCCAAAACGCGGAGCGGTAAAGCTCCCTTTTAGCTTTAAAAATTACTGGCGAGCGTCTTTAATAAACATGGCTGTTCCAGCCTTTCTCATTTCCACATGAAATAGCTCAGTTGCTCTAATTAAATCTCCCAACTTCTTGTAGCCATAGTTAATTGAAGAGAATGAGCTGTTGTTTGATATGTAGTGGGCGACTTTGCTCATGTGTGCCCAGCCATCATCCTCAGATGTTTGCTCCACCGCGGTCCTTAGCAGCCTTACCAAGGCGGTGTCCTGCCTGAGTTCATTTCTACTCCTCTTTGCTGAACGTTGAGGTACTTCTGACTCTTCCTCCGCTTCAACAACGAGGTTTTCTGTGTAGATGAACGTCGAGCACGCATCGACGAATGGCTTGGGGGTTTTGCTTTCACCAAACCCGTAAACGGTCAGTCCACTTTCCAAAAGCCTAAGTACAAGGGGCGTAAAATCGCTATCGCTAGTCATCAAAGCAAATGCATCGACGGTATTACTGTAAAGTAGATCCATCGAGTCAATGATCATTGCTGCGTCGGTGGCATTTTTACCTTTTGTATAAGCGAACTGCTGCATGGGTCGAATGGCATGAGGGTGAAGCTTATCTATCCAGCCAGACAAAGAGGGACTTTTCCAATCGCCATGTGCATGACGGACGTTAACAATCCCATGTTTTGCGAGCTCTTCCAGTACTCCGTCTATTGAATTATGGCTGACATTATCGCAGTCAATAAGAAGCGCTATTCTTTTCCGTTCTGGCATAAATCCCTCTGAATTTACAGTATTGAGAAATCAAGCACTAAGTGCCTTCAGTACAGCTTTCGGCTCTTTCGATACCACATTCAGCAGGACAAGCGCGGGGCCGTGTGGCGCGCGGTCGCCACGTTCCCAGTGACGCAGCGTGCTGACGCTGATACCGAAAGCGGAAGCGAATTCATTCTGGGACATTCCAAGCTTGGCTCGAACCTGTTTGACTTCTACAGGCCCAAATTCATGCACTACAGCTTTTTCGATCTTCCCCTTGGAATATTCAAGGGCCTCATCCAGACCCTGCTTTATGCTTGCAAATGCGCTACTCATATTAACCACCATATCGCTTAAGCAACAGGTCAGTCAGCTTGCTCAATTCATTACGTTCAGACTTTGAGATATTCGCTTTCTCACCCTTGCCAAAAACTGTCAAAAGGAATAGCGGCACACTTCCATTATGGTAGTAATAGATAACCCTTACTCCACCACTTTTACCTTTACCTTGCGCAGACCAGCGAAGCTTCCTGATTCCTCCAGTGCCTTGCATAATATCCCCGCCCTGCGGATGAAAAGCTAAGTAATTGATAATACTTGCCTTTTCCTCATCCTTGAGGAGGTTAGATGCTCGCTTGATAAATTCAGGGAGTTCTACGATGGTCTGCATGGCTTTAGTGTAATCCATTGGATTATGGGTGGTCAAGAAATAAGCCTATTGTGTTCAGCCTATGGCGATTGTCTGGCCGTATTGTCTGCATCCGGGAAGCGGCGAGTCCAAACCATAACCCTTGCTTATGGACTCAAGAGCTGCGCTGGCGTGCCGATAGCGTGGGACTACCGTCAAATGGAGCTCCCTGATGTTCAATCGCCGCCTGAAACAGGAATTCGAAGCGCAGCGCGCAGAGTTGGCAATGCTGCGGCAACTGACCGAGCAGATGGACCGGGGCATGCTGTCCATCACGCTGGATGCGGACTTCTGCATCTCGGCCGTAAACCAGGGCTTTGCCGATGCGCTCGGCTACCGGAAAGATCAGCTGCTGGGGCGGCCGATGTCGGAGATTGTGCCACCCTATGTGCCAAAGCTGGCCTGTTTCCGTAACTTTAATCAGGCCGTTGCCAGGTTCGAGCCCGTCAGTGATGACTACCGTTACTTGCGGGGCGATGGTGGCCCTTTGGTCTGGCTGAACGTTCAATGGTTTCCGGTACGAGGGGAGGACGGCACGCTCGCCTATGTGCAGGGCTATGCCCGCGATGTCACCAAGTCCGTGGAGGGCACAAAAGAAAGCGAGGCTTTCATTGATGCGCTGATTCGCTCGACCGCTGTCATTCAGTTCAATCTGGATGGCATCATTATCACCGCAAACCAGCAATTTCTGCAGGCCATGGGCTACCGGCTTGAGCAAATCGTTGGTCAGCACCACCGGATATTCTGTACCCCGGAGGAGGCCGGCTCGCCCGAATACGTTGCATTCTGGGAAAAGCTTAATAGCGGACAGTACGTCGCGGATCGCTTTAAGCGGATCGATAGTCGTGGCTCTGAGGTGTGGCTTGAAGCCACCTACAATCCGGTTTACGACGCCGAGGGCAACCTTTCAAAAGTCGTGAAATTTGCCAATGTGGTCACTGACGAGGTGGCGCGGGAAGCCCAGGTCCGAGAGGGCGCAAGCGTTGCCTATGACGTTTCACAGGAGACCGATGTGAGCGCCCAAAGAGGCACTACCGTCGTCAAGAAGACCGTTGAAACCATGCAGAAGATAGCCGCACAAATGCAGGCGGCGACTCAAAGCATTGAGGCGCTGGGTGAACAGTCCCTGCAAATCAACGCCATCGTGCAAACCATCGGCGGCATTGCGGAGCAGACCAACCTGTTGGCGTTGAACGCCGCTATTGAGGCCGCCAGGGCCGGAGAGCAGGGGCGTGGGTTTGCCGTGGTGGCCGACGAGGTACGGCAGTTGGCGGCTCGCACCAGCAACGCCACAGAAGAAATTGTGAGCGTCGTCGAGAAAAACCAGACGCTCTCAGATGAGGTCAAGCGCCAGATGTTCAGTTCCCGGGAGGAGGCCGAACAGGGCCTGGATCTGGCGAACCAGGCGGGCGCCGTGATTGTGGAAATTCAGGAAGGCGCCAAACAGGTGGTAGACGCGGTAGAGCGCTTTGCCAACCGTTTGCAATAGCGGAAAGCTCAGCGCATTCGAAAATGGATGAAAAATAGAGTACCTATTGTAACAAATGTAAAAGAGGGTCTCCTATGGTGTACAGATGCCCGGCCAAGATGTATTTTTCTAAAGCCTGAACACCACAGGCCATCGAAGGCTCATTATATCACTGGGATCAGAGTGATAGGGAATGGTTACTAGCGAACATGAGTGGATTGATGAAATTAATAAGAAGCGTGTTCATATTTCTCTCTTTGGCGTTTTCCCTTAATACGACAGCGGAGAGTGTGGTTATTGAATGTTATGAATGCACAAGTGAACATCGGCATTCGAAGGCATTGAGCTGGGGCGAAATTAATGCGCCATACATCCCCAAGCCATACGTTGATATGTATGATCCGCCCCTCATTACAATTCTAAACCTAAGGAAACTCTGATTAATCGC
>NZ_DFTP01000070.1:57731-105479 GCF_002381585.1 Marinimicrobium sp. UBA4209 | reverse complement strand
ACAAAGTAATTGACGTTAGACAGGTAATAGCCATTCCGGTGAATTCTGCTATGGGGGACCGCCTGACTCAAGTGTTTGGGCATATGGGGCTTTGCAGCGGTGTTGTGAGGAAGCCAAGCCCCGTTCAACGGGAAATCAATCCTCATCTTCACCCAAGCCATAACCGCCCGTAAAGGCACCGATCTGGGGTCCTTACCAGCGATAATGGCATGGCAGTCACACTTCTGGCTGGGCCTCGGGTCCCCACTCGCCGTCATATGGCGAGCCAGGCGCTTACAGTCGTGACTCTCATTCATGAGCTGCTCGAAGGTCATACCCCGGCCCTTGGCCTCATATTCCGCCAATCCTCGCTGTATCTGGGAAAGGGTTTTCAGGTGGTTCCAGTCCAGCAGGCTGGGCTGCTCCAGACGGGCAAACTGGCTGATGGCGTGATTGACGACGTGCTCGTGAGGTAATGACATACGCAGGTCCCTTTTGTGATCTCCAGAGATCCGAAGTGTGTCGGAACCGTGCCATAGACGCAACGGGCCATAATCCGCTAAATCCAGGAATGTGACTGCCGTCACACTGCGCTTTTGAGCAACACAGCCCGTGCCAGAGGGTGAGGCTGCGCCCCACCCCCTGACGCCTGGCCAGACGCTCGCTTACCGTTTCGCATACGGAAGGAAAACCACGCCTTATCAGGCGACGGCGCGGTCGGAGAACGCCGGCTTCTCTTGGTCCCGCTCCTCAATCCGAGCCAGTATCCAATCGTGAACTTCTTGCTCAACCCAGGCAACAGCCCGCCCGCCGAGGGAGACGGAGCGGGGAAATAGCCCGTCTTCGATGTATTTGTAGATGGTGGACCGGCTCAGGCCGGTCAACTCGATTACCTCTTTGAGGCGTAAAAATCTCATGGTGGACTCCTGTAGATCCGTTCATGAGATGTGCCCTATAAGTAAACTATTACCCACGTTCCAGCAGAACTCTACTTCCTCGTGGCCACTATCACTCGTTTATAGTCGTCCTTGCCGCAGTTCGGCAGTACGGTGATCGCGTCGAAACGAGACGTAAGCGTTCCGTCCTGCTTCTCCGGCTTCCCCGTAGCGGGGTCTATCCTAATAGCGAGAGCAGAAATCACCTCAGCTTCCTTGACAGATGCCCAGTAGATGAAATTTGCAACCTTCTCTTTCGTTTTATCACCCTGCGTCTCTACATTTTCGATATCAGCTTCGATACGCTCACGGATAAGTTCGTAGTCCTCCCTTACAAACCCACCTTGCGTATCTTTACCTTCCAGTAGAAGCGCACACGCATAGTCACTAACCTTGCGTCGCAGAAGATCGACACTGGTCTTACTGGCAGATTGCTTTAAGGGATTGCAGACAGGGCTCTTGTCGAGATCAATATCCAGGATGCCGCAAAGTTTAAGCTCCAAGAGCCTAATTTTTTGGTCATTTACTGAAGCCCTTCGCACCCATTTTCGGCCGGAGACCAAGTCTGACGGCTCTTCCGAGGCCAATCGGCGAATCTTAGTATTTATCCTGGTTAGCCTCTCAACCTCTCGAAAAAGTCCGAGAGTCATCGAAACGATATCGGAATCTGAGTAGCGAACAGCGTACATCCGAACCCTGTATAGCTGGCTGCTTTCGTCAATATTCATTCTGACGTAAAGGCTCTTAAGGTCGAGGATATATAGCGACTTCACCTTACCAAATAAACTCGGGCTGGTCCCTCCCGGTGATCTAGCCAGTAAGAGCTTATTTGCCTGGAGCGACTCCAGCATGGCTAGCACCTTACTTCGGCTCGCACCAATTAAGCCCTTCAGGGCGGAAAGGCCCAAAGTCCGAACTGTTCCCGACATATCAGCAAATCGCAGCAGTACAGCTAGAAGCAATGTTTCCTCTGGACCTAACTCCTCGGAGCACCGAGTGTTCATCAGAGTTTCAACCAAGTCTTTATGATAGTCGGTAGCCCCAAGCACCACCTCCTTTTCAAAGCTCCCGTCAAAGCCCTCTGTATATTGGTAATGATACTTCGGCCGTCCTCTACTAGCTTGCCCAGGAAGATGGGGCACTGGCTCTACATACTTGGCTAAGTATCCCCTCCGGACCAAATATCCGGAGATTACCGACCTCAATACATGCGGTTTGACTCCAATCATGGTGCTTAGCTCGGATATAGAATAGTGAACTGCACGTACGTTTTTACTTAGCGTCACCAGCCGACACAAAGCGTACTTCTGGGCTGGAGATAGCCCGGGTGTTTTAATCGTCAATAGCTGAAACAAAGTTAATCACTACCATAGCCGCTGAAAAATTCGGTCTATTCTACACAGATAACAGCTGTTATAGTCTAATATAATTGGTAATATTACTTGTAATGTTTCTTGATGCAATCAAAATATAGATTAACAAAATGAATCAGAAAAATACTTATGATAGCTATAGGAAATGGGAGAGATGGGTAAAAAAAGAGAATGCCCCCGGAACCTCCCAGTGCGTCTGGGCACACAATTATCTTGATGAACGAGGGATACCCCGAATCGCGGAGGCACCTTCCCAGATGGCAATGAAAGAAGAGACTGAGACGGAGGTACTGCTCCAGCGGATACTCCAAGTTGCTGAGCGTGGGTCCTTCGGCCAACAGGAAACGCTGAGAAAAATGTGTCTCGCGTGGAACTCAGTGGCCAAGCGAGCAAGAGATCTCAAGAGCCACAAAAAGCCGTACTCGTTTACGTTGGGCACCCATATCGAAGCGAGACTGAGACGAGTCGCACAGCAATTGAACTTCACGTCTTTACACGAAACCCTGGAGTATTTAATTGACCACGGAGACCAACTAGCGGCACAGATGAAAAAAGATACGCAGGCAGCAATTGAGGCTGAGAAATCCCATCTTCGGCAAAATTACAAGCCGAAGGGAAAGTCAAAGTCGATCAAGGATGTGATGCAGAAAGATGACTCAGCTAAAATCCAAAACTTGGAGCACAACATCCAGTCGCTTGAAGCGCATGTCCAGCACTACTCCGAAATCATTATGAGACAAGAGGTGCTCTTACGTCGCTTTCAGCAACAAGCTGGACTAACAGATGCAGAGATTGAGGAGGAGGCCAAGAAAATAGTGGAGGATGATTTGAGGCAACGAAAAGAAAGCCAGTAGCCGACCATGTCAGCACCGGCGTTAAAGCCCCCAAGGGAGTGAGGAAGCAGTACCTGTGCTACCCATCTATCCAACCAAACCATTATTGGCCACCTTGAACCGCCGGTTCACGGATGTGACAGGTATTCCAAGCGGTATTCCAGAGATTAGTTGAACCAACATTTATACTATAAAATTCAATATCTTATTAATTCTTTTCAGTTTCCCCCGGCACCAATAAACAACCCTCAGATCGCAAGATCTGGGGGTTTTTTATGGGTGGCTCTGCGTCGGCTTACTCCTTGGGCCCCTGACGAAACAGCCCACGCGCCGCGCGCCATGCCGTGCCGGCGGCGCCACGCAACTGGCGGCCCGACAGTTCTCTATTCTCCGCCTGGCGGCGCCGGTGCAGGTATCGCCAGTAGTGGCACCGCTCCGCTTGGGCATAGTATTGGTTAAAGGCGGCCTGTAATGGCTCTCGGGCCTGCTCAGAGTCTGGGTCCGCCAGTGAGAGAGGAATGATCTGCTCGGCCGGAATCGACAGTTGCTCTGCCACCACCGCCAACGAAAGGGCTTCTCCCTTCCGCTCCAGGTGCGTCAGGGCCACCAATAGTGGCGGTTCCGGCTGTCCGGCGCGGCGCCCCAACCAGCGTTGCAGTCGCGCCAGTTGCTCGGCATCGTCTTTCATACCCTCGGCGCCGGCATCGCTGACCCAGATGATGAGATCGGCCGCTGCCACCGCCGCGCGCGCTCGGCGCCGGGGCAACTTTGGCCACGCCGGGGTATCCCACAGTTCGAGCTCGCCCCAGACCGGTGACGTGATTCGTTGGGCGTTGATCCACTTATCACTGGCGTTCGGGTTGATGTCGGACTGGCCGCCGGCCAGTGCCTCGAGCAGGCTGGTTTTACCACTGCCGGCCGGGCCGAGCACCAGCACCTGTAGCGGCTGCCCCGTGCCGGCGGTCAGCTCGCCGCTAAGCAACAGGTTTCCGCTGTACAGCTCAATAGCGTAGAACCCCACTTTGCGCACATATTCCTGCAGCAACCAGCGCTGCATGCGCTCGCTGCCGTAATCCAGAATATGGCCGCCCACGGCGCGGCTGAACTCCTGGTACAGTGCACTCGCCGGGCTGATCAGCGCCCGCCCCATGCGGAACGCATTGTGGTAGCGCGTGGCGGTCTGTTGCAGGCGCCGGGCCCGCACCAGGTTGCCCAGACTGAGGCGATGGCTGAAGGGTACCGTATGCACAATTTCCTGACGCAACTCTCGACTGGCACGCTCGATGATCAACAGTGCGTGGGGTACCGTCAGCTCAAGCAGCGGCCGTTCCTTATCCGGGAAAAAGTGCCCGGCCACCCGCTCCAGCGCATGCTGTCCAAGCAGCCAGAGTGCGGAACCGTCGCTGAGGGCGTATTCCGCGGGGTCCGCGCTCTGCGCCAGAGCCTCCACCTGGGTCCAGGCGCCTTCGGCCGTCGTGGACCAGTGGCCGCTGGGACCGGTGCGCGCGTCCGGAATCCGGCGCTTGTCGGTGCGCGCCAGCCACAGCTGGAGCATCAGCGCACAGCCGCCGCAAATGGCCAACAGCAACAACCAATAGGCCAGGTACCCCGTTTGCCAGAGCCAGACCACGCCGGCCACCGGAACCGCGGTCAGCGGCAGATAGGTCAGCACCAGCGCCAACAGACGCAGGCGACCGAATTGGCGGATCAGGTCTTTCATACCGTCACTATATCAAAGGAGCTTTCTTCACGGTTTGGAGTCGAAGCGTCGTATAGTACTCACCGACCTACGACCGTTTTTGAGGGATGACACATGCCGCTGCTTTCCGGATTCCTGCGCCGCACTCTTGCGCTGAGCGGGCTTACCTCCGCTCTATTGATGGCGCTACCCGCGAGCGCTTCGCAGCCGGAAGACCTGCTCCAGACCCTCGACCAGCTGGAGCACAACCGCCCCGTTCGCGTACAACTGTTATCGGCGCTCTGGCGTGCCGAGGGCAAAGGCGACGACCGGGAGGAAGTCGAGGTGTCGGTGAACACGGTCATCAACCGGGGCACTGATGGCATCAGCGTGACCTACGGCTGGCCACTGCTGGATCGGCTCGATGCCGAAGCGAACCGCCTACTGGAGGACCCGGATGCCCGCACCCCCACCACTGATTTCATGTGGCGCCTGGACCTGAACGAGGTTCGCCCGCTTCTGAATGCCGCCGCCCCGCTGCGCCGGGAAATCCAACGATCGAGCTTTCGGACCCTCGTCACCGACCGCTGGCAGGGCCGGCCTGCCCGCCGTCTGATCTTTGACCGGGACAAAACGGTGCTCGACGAGCGAGCCCGGAAATACGTCAAACAGTTCCACTCCACCCTGGAAGTCTGGGTGGACGAAGCCGGGAAGCCCCTGGCCAGCCGTCTCAATCTTCATGCCAAGGGAAGCCTGCTGTTTGTCATCCGCGGCGAGTACCGGGAGGAGTCCACCCAACACTATCAGGTACTGGATGGTCATCTGATCGTCCGCGAGCGCCAACGCTGGCGGAAAACCGATATTCCGGGCGAGCACCATGAGACCCAACTGACCCAGACGCTCCAGCCTCTGTGAGCGAAGCCATCACCAACCCCCAATATTGTGTGACGCCCCGCACATTTTGAGAAACCGATCCGTCTCGAGGGAATAAAATACGGCGCCAAGCGTTGTCGCTAATGAAACACACGGAAAGGTGGCGCCACGCCGCCTTGGTAATGCGATCAACGACGAAGAGGTCTCGCCATGAAACATCTGAAAAAAAGTGCATTGGCCACATCCATCGCTCTGGCTCTGACAGGCTGCGGCGGCGGCAGCAGTGATTCCGCCCCGAACGCCAACAACCCCGGCGGCAACAATTCAAGCGACAAAGTCAGCTCCTCCGGTGTCATTACCGGGTTTGGCAGCGTTTACGTCAACGGGGTGCGCTACGACACCGCCAACGCCGAGATTGAGTTTGAAGGCGAAGGCCGCATGTCCGAAGACGATCTTCGCCTGGGCATGCGGGTCGAGATCGAAGCGGAACAGGACGGAGACGACCGCCGCGCTACCCGCGTGATGTTCGACAAAGACCTGAAAGGGCCGGTCAGTTCCGTCTCCCCCAACGCCGAGGATCCCACCCTGGGCACCCTGGTGGTACTCGGTCAGACCGTGACCGTGGATGCGAACACGGTATTGAGCAGCGACATTGCCGACACCAATATGGACGGCAGCATTGACCTGAACGACCTGGACAGCAGCCAGGGCCGCGTGGTGGTCGAGGTCAGCGGCTTCCCGACGGAAGAGGGCTTTATTGCCACCCGTCTGGAACGTCTCAACCAGAATGACGACGACAGCGACGACGATGGCAACGAAGCGGAGGTCAAAGGGGTCATCGCCGATCTGGATACCACCAATGGCACCTTCATGATCCGGGATCTGCTGGTTCATTACGACCTGTCCGCCCTGGACGATGACATCGAAGACGGTGAGCTCAGCAACGGCTGGTTTGTGGAAGTCGAAGGCGAGGTTCAGGCCGACGGCAGTCTGCTGGCCAGTAAAATCGAACGCGAAGACGATCGCTGGGACGATGACGATGAGCGCGAAGGTGAGTTCGAAATCGAAGGCATCATTCAGGCCGTCGATACCGACAGCACCCCGAACAGCGTCACCATCAACGGGGTGGTGATTCCCATGGCAGACGCCAGTGCGCTGGTCAGCCTGGTGGGCGTCAAAGTGGAAATCGAGGGATCCTTCAACGCAGAAGGCCGCCTGGAAATCGACACCGATGACGATGGCATCAAGCGCGAGTGGAACAACAATGTGGAGATCTCCGATCGGGTCGAAACCGTCGGCGCCACCAGTTTCACCACCCGCCTGGGCGTGACCGTCACCCCCACCGGCCTGAGCCGGGTGGAAGACGACGATGAGGACGACGGCGATCGCCTCAACCCGGAAGACTTCATGGCTCGGCTGCAAGCGGGCGACAGTATTGAAGCCCGGGGTTATTTCGCCGAAGACGGCACTCTTACCTGGACCCGGATCGAGCGCGATGACGATGAGGACGATCAGGAGTGTTCCCTGCGCGGCCCGGTAGACGCCGACAGCATTGATGCCTCCGCCGGCACCTTCACCATCCTGGGTGTGACCATCGATACCGCCAGCATTGTGGACGATGACGCCTTTGGCGATGACGACGACAGCATCCTCGGCCGGGCGAGCTTCTTCACGACCCTCAGTGGCGGTGCGGTGATCGAAGCCGAGAGCGACGAAGACAATGCCGCCGCCTGCTCTGACGGTCTGCTGATTGCCGAGGAAGTGGAGTTCGACTGGGATGACGACGTCGAAACCACCTACGATCGTGACGATGATGACGATTCGGACGATGACAGCGATGAAGATGAAGATGAAGACGACGATCAGGACGATGATGACAGCGCCGAGTCATAAGGCGTAACCACTCGCCGGGCCACAGGGAAAGGGCCCGGCACTTTGCCATCGATTGCCAAACCTGTCGTCCCTGCTCTATTCTGCTTCTCCCCTTCGACGTGAATCGAGCCCATAACCATGCCTGCAAACGGTCTCCTACCCAGCCCTCGCCTGCTACTCGCCAGTCTGCTGGGCGTTGTGTTGGGTGCCGGAACGGTTCAGGCGGACTCGCCCTTTTCCTTCACCAGTTCCTCCCAGACACTCTATCTGGCCCAGGTTGATGACGACGACCTGGATGAACTGGACGACGACATCGACGATGAGCTTGAAGACCTTGAGGACGAGCTGGACGATCTGGATGATGACATCGAAGACGAGTTGGAAGATGACCTGGAGGACCAACTCGACGACGAACTGGAAGATGAACTGGATGATCTTGCAGAAGACGCTGCCGAGGACGCCATGGACGACGATGCGGAAGACCTCGCCGAGGAGCTGGCCGAAGAAGCGGCCGAAGATGAGCTGGAAGACAGCCTGGATGACGACGCCGAGGACCTTGCCGAAGACCTGGCGGAGGAAGCCGCTGAAGATCGACTGGACGAGGATGATTGGGAAGACGAGCTCGACGACATTGACGACGACCTCGAGGATGAGCTGGACGATGATGACCTGGACGATCGCTTCGATGAGGACGATGAACTGGCCGACGCTCTGGAGGAGCGGCTGCTGGACGCGCTGGAAGAGGATCTGGACAGCCTGATCGAGCTCAATACCGGCGACCTCATCGTCCGCAACGAAATGCTGGTGCTGGCGGACGATGAGTTGCTGAAACAGTTAAGCCGCCACCCGGCACTGGACCTCAGAGAGCGACGGCCGCTCTCTGCACTGGGAACCAATCTGGGCAGTTTTGAGGTCAAAGGCGACGTGCCGCTGGAAGCACTTCGCACCGAGTTGCGCGAACGCTATCCGGGGCTGTCGGTCGACTTTAACCACGGCTACGAATACCACCAGGGCCCGACAACCGCGTCCGATGCCCCCCTGACCCTGTCAGCGCTTTACCGCCCCGGCGCGCCCTCCCGTTCGGGTACCGCCATTGGCATGCTGGATGGACCGGTGAATACCCGACACCCTGCGTTTGCCCGTGCGCGCCTGCAACAGAAAGCCTTCGCCGCACGCCCCTCTGTCCGGGATCTGGAGCACGGAACCGCCATTGCATCGCTGTTGGTGGGGCGAACTAAAGACTGGGAGGGCCTGGTACCCGATGCCGAGCTATACATTGCCTCGGTATTTTCCGAACAGGCCGAGTATGGCTCTATTGCTACCACCCAGACCCTGATTACGGCGCTGGACTGGCTGGCGTCCCGGCCGGTGGAGGTTATCAATATCAGCCTCTCCGGTCCCGCGAATCAGACGCTGGAAACCGTTCTGGAACAGATCCGATCCCGCGGCATACTGCCCGTTGCCGCCGTGGGCAATGCCGGCCCACTCGCCGACCCGCAGTATCCGGCCGCCTACCCCACCGTGGTGGCGGTGACCGCCGTCGACCGGGCGCTCGACCTCTACCCCTATGCGGTGCGTGGTGATCACCTGGATTTTGCCGCCTATGGCGTCAACCTTACCGTCGCTTCAGGAGAGGATGGTTTTACCCGGGTATCCGGCACTTCGTTTGCCTCGCCAGTGGTCACTGCCCTATTGGCCCGGCAACTCGCCCATACCGGCTCGCCGGGGCAGGCGCTTCAAGCGCTGAGTGAGGACACGGTGGATTTGGGTGAACCCGGTAAGGACCCGCTGTTCGGCCTTGGACTGCCGGGGAAAAGCCAACTGATAACGCCGGCCTCCCCCTGAGGCCCGACGCCTCAAAGCAGCTCAAAGGTAAAGCGCGCTTCCAGGCGGTTGTCGGTGTAATCCACACTCTCGAGATTGGAGCCATAGTCCCGATGCTCATAGCGCAACTCAAGCTCCAACCGCTTACCCATCGGGATTTCCAGGCGCGCCCGCCACCGCTCACGCTCATCCAGGCGCTGGCCACTGGCGGGAGTCGAGGCACCACTGAGGTACTGCCGTTCCTCGTAGCGCCAATCCAGCTTGAGCGTCGCCCAGTCTGAAAGGCGACGGTTATACAACACACCAAACCGGTGCCCGTCATAATCAAACCGGAACTGTTCGGCGCGCTTGGCATTGAACCGGTAGTTGGCGCTGAGGTAGTGCGCCGTTCCGTCCAGAAAATAATAGCCCGCGAACTGCGCCCGGGTATCGTCGTTATTGCGCTCTGGTGCCTGCAATAAATCGGTCTGTTTGAACGCCAGCTCCCCGCGCAGATACCAGACGCGGTTAAACAAACGGGACGCCTCCAGAGCGATCTGCCGGTTCTCCAGCAGGCGCACGCCGCCCAAATAGGCAATGCTGCCATCGAGGCGCGTGGTCCAACGCACCGCCCCCAGCCGCTGACTCAGGTTGCCGTAACCATAGTGCAGGTCCAGATCATAATCCGGGTGCTGGTCGAAGCGTCGCTGCTCCATAAAATAGCCGGCACCGATCTCGCGCCCACCGCCCAACTCCTGCTCCAGGTCAAGGTCCACCGAGCCGACCCAGGCCGAGCCCGACTCCCGGGACACCGAGTCGAGCTCCTCGACCACCAGATTGTCTTCGTGGCGCGCACCGGCCGACACCGACAGATCCACTGCGTCCCGCAGGCTATTCCACGGGGATTCCTCGGCGAGGGTCGCCGAAGCGGCAAAGCCCAGCAGACACGAACCTATGACATTGAGCCAAGTGGCACCGAGCCAACCGGACCGGGGACGCCATGCGGCGGCCGTCACAGCCCTCATTGCCCCGCCCGGCGCAAGCGGGCCGCCTCTTCCGCCTCGGTCAAAGGCTCACCGGCCTGCAGCCCCGCAAGTACTGCCGCCACGGTATCCGTGGGTCCGGCCGCGGGCCGATAGCCCTCCGGCACGGCGCGGGCTTCAGACACCAGGGTTTGCCACTCTTCCCCGTCGACCCGACAGGCCAGCCCCGACAACGTATCGGCGCCCACTCGCCCGGCGTACTCGCGGCACCATCGGCCCTCGGCGGTCTCGTAGCTGGCCAGCGGCATTACCTGCCAGCCGCGATCAGCGTCCGTTCGGCGCTCACCGCTCGGGGTCTGCTCCAGGGTCTGATAAACAAACCGCTGCATGGCCTCGGCATCCGGTTCTGGGCTTGTCGCCCAGAACAGAACCGCGCTCAGCGCCACGACCACCGACGCGGCCATGGCCCAGTGAGACGGCGCCACCCCCAGACGCCCCGGGAACCGAAGCAGGCGTCCCCGGGCGGGGGCCTTCGCCGTAGCGGTACGGGTCAGCCGCTCTGGAACCGGCTCGTTCAGAACACCGTCCAGGCTGGTTTTGATCCGATCATCCAAGGCGCGCAAACGCGCGAGCGCTGCGCGCGCTTCGGCACTGTCCGCCAGCAGCGCTTCGGCCCGGGCCGTGCCTTCCGGTCCGGTCTCACCGTCGGAATAGGCCATAATCAGTTGAAAATCGGCGTCGTTCATTGTGCTGTCCTGTTTTGTGGTTGAGCTCAAGACAGCCTTGTGGTTCGGCTCAAGGCTGCTTATGGCTCAAGGCTGCTCGTTTGCCTGCTCCGTGGGAGCCAGAAGCTCCTGCACTCGCAGGCGGGCGCGCGCCAAACGGCTCATGACCGTGCCCTGTGGAATCCCCAGTTGCTCCGCCACCTCCCGATAGGAGTGGCCTTCAACGACTACCAGCAGCATCACCGCCCTCTGCTCCTCGGGCAACTGTTCCAGGGCTTTCAGGGTGTGCCTGAGCAGGTCTTCGTTCTCGGCCCGGTCCGCACTTTGAGCATCTTCCCAGTCCGGCATAGCATCCTCCGGCACGCTGACCGGTGAGCGGTTTGCACGACGCAGGTGATCAATCCGCTGGGTCTGGATGATCCGGTACAGCCAGGAGTCCAGTCGGGTGTCCGGCTGCCACTGATCCTGTTTGACCAACGCCTTTTCGCAGGCGGCCTGCACAAGGTCATCTGCCTCCTCCCGACTGGCCGTCAAGCCCAGGGCAAACCGCCTCAGGCGCGGCAACAGCGCCACCAGCTGCGAACGAAAATCCAGTGTCATTCAGGCCTCATATTCCAGACAACGTACCGGGGCGGGTTTTATTCCCCTTTGGCGTAGAATAAAAACTGTGACGCCAAATAGCCAGACAAACAAAAAAGCCACCGGACGGTGGCTTTGAGCGCTGGTATCGAGCCGACACCGGCGGCGGTCAAGGCGATTGAGCGGCACCGCTTTCCGCCACTTGCTGCCCGCTCAAGCGTTCGGCGGTTTCCTGTTCGTAGCGCAACGCCGCCTGAGCCACGGTACTGGCGGTGCCGTTTTCGATCCACCGACGGATCCGACCGGCATCGCCCAAGGGCGTGCGGGTACCGAAAGAGTTCAGCAGAACCACCGCGGTCGGTTCACCATTCATTTCCGTCACCATGACCAGACAGCGCCCGGCCGCCGTCAGGTAACCGGTTTTGGTCAGGTCCACATCCCACCGACCACTGTGCACCAGCGGATTCGTGTTACCAAAGTGCAGGGTGTAGCCCGGCTTGCGAAAACGCACACTGTGGCGCCCGTCGGCACTGAGCTCTCGAAGGGTTTCATTTCCGTAGGCGGCCTGCGCGAGCTTCAGCAGATCGCCGGCACTGGAGACGTTGTCATCCGACAGGCCCGAGGAGTCGACAAAGCGGGTGCGGGTCATGCCAAGGGAGCGGGCCTTCTCGTTCATCGCCTCAATGAAGGCGTCATAGCCCTCAGGGTGATGGCGGGCCAACAGATAGGCGGCATAGTTTTCCGAGGACATCAGGGCAATACGCAACAGATCGCCGCGCTGGGCTTCAGACCCGGGACGCAAGCGGGAGAAGGCATTGGCCGCCGGTGGAAAATGCCGCTCCTCGACCGTCAACCACTCATCCAGAGATGCGCCGGACTCCAGGACCACCAGCCCGGTCATCAGCTTGGTGACCGAGGCGATCGGCATGCTCCAGTCGGCGCGTTTGGTGTAGAACGGGGTTTCGGCACCGATAGGGGCCACCGCCGCACTGACCGAGGCCAACGTCAACCGCTCGGGGTCCGGGGCCTCCTCGGCCAGGGTCACCGGGGCCAGGGGCAAGGTCAGTAGTGTCCCACGGAGCAGGAAACGTGCGATTGACGACGATCTGACTTTATTGATTAGGGTCATGAATCGGAAGGTTCTCTTTTCGTGGGTTCTCGTAACCGGGGTTTATATTAAGGTATTCTAACGTAAGTTTGGCCATCGCGCCGAGCACTCAATCCCAGAATGGAGGTTCCATGCCACGCCAGAAAGTTGAATTCACCAACGCCGATGGCCACAGCCTGGCCGGCGCTCTGGAACTGCCCGACAGCGGCAGCCCCAAGGCCTTCGCCCTGTTCGCCCACTGTTTTACCTGTGGCAAGGATGTGATCGCCGCTACCCGCATCGCCCGTACCCTGGCCGACCAGGGCATCGCGGTACTGCGCTTTGACTTCACCGGCCTGGGCAGTAGCGAGGGCGACTTCGCCAACACCACCTTTTCGAGCAATGTGTCGGACCTCGAGGCGGCGGCAAAGTTTCTCGCCGAAGAGCACCAGGCCCCGGCCCTGCTGATCGGCCACAGCCTGGGCGGCGCCGCGGTTCTGGCGGTGGCCCGAAGGCTGAAGTCGGTACAGGCGGTGGTCACCATCGCCGCCCCGGCGTCCCCCAAGCACGTGGAGCACCTGTTCGCCGATCAGGCCTGCGACATCCGTCAGGAGGGCCGCGCGCCCGTGACCATCGCCGGGCGCACCTTTGAGCTCGGCGCCGAGCTGCTGGAAGACCTGGACAACTGGCCACTGGAAGAAACCGTCGGCGCTCTGCGCAAGCCGCTGCTGATTTTCCACTCCCCGGTGGATCAGGTGGTCAACGTGGATGAGGCGGCGAAAATTTTCCAGGCCGCCAAGCACCCCAAAAGCTTCGTTTCCCTGGACGACGCCGACCACCTGCTCAGCGACCAGAGCGATGCCGACTACGTTGCGCTCACGCTGGCCGCCTGGGCCAGCCGTTACCTGAGACTCGAACCGGTCCAGGCGCAGAGTCACGACCGCCCGAGTGTCGAGGCCGGCGAAGTGTTGATTACCGAGCAGGACGCACACTTCCTGCGCGGGCTGTACACCGCTGACCACCAATGGCAGGCCGACGAACCGAAAGACAAGGGCGGCAGCAATCAGGGCCCCAACCCTTACGACTTCCTGTTGATGTCTCTGGGGGCCTGCACGTCCATGACCTTGCGCATGTACATCAACCACAAAGAGTTACCGGTGGAAAACCTGGAGGTTCGCCTCCGGCACCAGCGCATCCACGCCGAAGACTGCCGGGACTGCGAAACCAAAGACGGCATGGTCAGTGAGATTCATCGGGAACTCAGTTATGAGGGCTCGTTGAGCGAAGAGCAGCACCAACGGATGCTGGACATTGCCGACAAGTGCCCGGTGCACAAAACCCTGAAGGGCGAAATCCGTATTCGCACCACCAACACCGCCCTTGACCAATAACAGTAAAACCCCGGTCCTGACGGACCGGGATCCGCGTTTGATCACAATTCATCAAAACTTCACCCTGCTGTCATTTTTATTCCCGCCAACCGTCATATTTCCCGTTTAACGTTATCGCGTCCGCCAGAGCACCGCTTTCCATTCTGAAAGCCTGCGGGCGCCAAATTCGAAGATAACCCCACAAATAACGGGAGTAACACAATGATGTTCAAGCTGAGTAAAAAAGGACAATTGTTGGCTCTGATTGCCATGGCCTCCAGCCTCGCCGCCTGTAGCGGCGATGACGGCGAGCAGGGTCCGGCGGGCGAACAAGGTCCGCAGGGCGAAGCCGGTGTCGATGGCCAGAACGGCGTTGATGGGCAGGACGGTACCGACGGTCAGGCCGGAGCAGACGGCCAGAATGGTCAGGATGGCGTCGACGGACAAAATGGTGCTGACGGTGAAGACGGTATTGGCGCCGGTCTGATGACACCCGGCCTGACCCGGCTGGCCACCGTGCCACTGGGTGCGGAAGTCACTGGTGCCTATGTGACCGAAGACGGTGACCTGTTCTTCAACGCCCAGCACCCCAGCGGCAGCAACACCGCCCAGGATGCCGACGGCAAAACCTTTCACACCGGTACTGTCGGGGTCGTGCGTGGGGTTAACGTACATCAGCTGCCGCGCAACCTGATTTCCTCGCCCGTACCGCGCACTCAGCAGGAACAGGAAACCATTCAGGTCGCCTACGGTGACTACCAGGTACTCGGGCAAACCGGCGACAACTTTGGTGGCGCGCTCTCTCAGGGGCTGGGCCACGTGCTCGCCACAGACGACACCACCGTCAGTGTTGAAAGCGACATGCCGGATTTCAATGGCTACCTGGCCACCGGCGAAAACGAAGGTTACCTGTTCACCAACTGGGAATCCATTCCCGGTGGCATGAGCCGCATCAAACTGAACAAGGATGCCAACAGCGGTCACTGGTCGGTCGACAACACCGATGTGATGATGCTCGACTTTGGCGACTGGGGTACCATCGCCAACTGCTTCGGCTCCATGTCTCCCTGGGGTACGCCGCTGACATCCGAAGAGTGGGGTAATGAAGGCGACAACACCCACCGCTGGAACAACCCCGAGCGCGCTGGTGAAGGTTCATCGCAAACCGCGCTGGCCCGCTACATTGATTCGTCGGTCAACACCGCCAACGACGCGGCCCAATTCCCGAACACCTACCGCTACCACTACATTGTGGAAATCACCGAACCGACCAGCGCCAACCCGGTTCCGGTCAAGCATTACTCCATGGGTCGCTACGAGCATGAAAACTCCATCGTCATGCCAGACGAGCGCACCGTGTATCTGTCCCAGGACAACTCTCGCGGTGTGTTCTTCAAGTTCGTGGCCGACCAGCCGGGCGATCTGAGCGCGGGCACCCTGTTCGCCGCCAAACTGACTCAAGACGCTGGCAGCAGCGAACCGCTGACCACCGGCTTCGATATCGAATGGATCGAGTTGGCCAGTGGCAACAACACCGAGATCGAAACCTGGATCGCCGAATACGATGGCATTGGCAGCGACGACTATGTGGAAGGCAAGAGCAGCTACCTGAGCGATGCCGACGCCATTGCCTGGGCGAACGGTGACGCCAACTATCCGAGCTACGATACCGCTTACCAGCCAGCGATCGACGCTGGTTACACCGACGCCAACACCTTTGGCGGTCTGGTGACGGCGGGCGAAACCATGGACGATCGCATCGCGTTTCTGGAGTCACGCAAAGCGGCCCGCGCCAAAGGCGCAACCGCCGAGTGGCAGAAGTTCGAAGGTATCAGTGTCAACCACAAGCGCGCCGAAGAGGCCGTGGAAGGTACCGACCTGATCCCGGATGAAGTCGTGGAAGACGCTTACGTCTATTTTGCCATTGCCGATATGGACAACGGCATGGTCGACGATGAGGGGGATATCCAACTGTCGGCCCGCGTTAAAGATTGTGGCGGTGTCTACCGTATGCGTCTGCTGCCCGGATACGATACCGACCGCATTGAACCGGTTGTGATGGGTTCTACCTATCGTTCCACCGCCGACGGCGCGGAGCGTTGCGATGTCAATGCACTGTCCCAGCCGGACAACGTGATTGTTCTGGACGACGGTCGCATCCTTCTGGGTGAAGACGGCTTCCAGACCAACAACACCCTGTGGATGTATGACCCCAAGATCAATAACTAATACACAGCAATAACGATCCGACCCGCTGTCGCGGTCGGCTCAAAGGGGGTGCGATTTTCGCACCCCCTTTTTTATGCACTGTAACAAACCGTTCACACTCCCGGGGGTACCATACGCCACGTAAAAAAAACGGGAGCCGTGACTCAATGATAAGACGCTTTCTCAGCTTGATCTTGGTAAGCAGCCTGACGTTGCTCGTCGGGTGCGATTCGAACACAACCAACGATCGCTCACCAGCCGAAACGAACACCATCGAGTTTGCCGCCGATGCGGTGCAACAAGGCGGCGTCAACGCACAGGATTACCTGCACGCGGGAGAAGCCTACAACCGCGAAGCCCCCATTCCATCCCAGTGCTACACCAAAACCGACGGACGACATAACCCCTGCTACACCTGCCATCAGACCTATGGCGACCGCCGCCCTAACCAGATGCACGACGGTTTTCTTCAGGGCAGCTACGCCTTTTCTGAATTTGGCGAACGCAATCACTGGCAGAATCTGTTCAAGGACCGACGCCCCTACATCGAGCAAGTCTCCGATGAAGCAATCATTGAGTACGTTCACCAGGACAACTACACCGACTTAATTCAGTGGATGCGCTCGGATCAGTGGTCCGGCGAGGAAGCCATCATTGAGGACCTCCACAGAGGTGCGGACGCCTTTGATGAACACGGGCTGGCCAAGGATGGTTCCCGTTGGGTTGCCTTCAACTACAAGCCCCTGCCTAGCACCTTCTGGCCCACCAACGGCTCCACCGACGATGTCATGATCCGCCTGCCAGCGGCTTTTTCTGAAATCGACGGGCAGTTTTCCCGGGATGTGTACTTCGCCAACCTCAGCCTGCTGGAAATGGCCGTTACCGGTACACAGGAGCTGGACACTCCGCCCCTGAACGAAGCGGCGCTGGATATCGACCTCGACGGCGACGGCGTGCTCAGTGTTGCCAGCCACCGCATCCGCCACCGTCCGTTTTACCTGGGTGATGCCAGTGAAGTACCACTGACCCACATGCTGTACCCGGAGGGGACGGCCTTTTTGCACACCGTGCGCTACCTCGGGGTGGACGATAGCGGTCGCATTTATAACGCACCGCGTATGAAAGAGGTACGCTACATGGTGAAAGACCGGTTTCGTCCCGCCACCAGTTTGACCAGCAGCTACTATATGGAAGCCAAGGAAAAACACTTTGGCAATTTGCCTGGGGTGGCGGACCACGCCGACCGGGGCATGGACAACAAATTCGGTTGGCGGCTCTGGGGCTTTATTGAAGACGCTCAAGGTACCCTGCGCAAACAGCATCACGAAGAACAGTTTTTCTGCATGGGGTGTCATAAAAGTGTCGGCACCTCCATAGACCACACCTTCGCGTTTCCGCGCAAGGTCGCTGGAGCCGACGGCTGGGGTTATATCGACCTGACCACCCAGCAGGATACGCCCAGCCTGGGCGAGTACGAAGGGGAATTCCTGCAGTACCTGGAGCGTGTGGGTGGCGGTGATGAGTTCCGGCAGAACGAGGAAATGCTCGAGCGCTGGTTCCACCCGGACGGCCGGGTCAACCGTGAGAAGGTCACCTCGGTACGCAACCTGTATGAGCTGATCACACCATCGCGCGAACGGGCCCTGGCGCTTAACAAGGCCTACCGGGCCATCGTGGAGGAGCAGAGTTATATCTTCGGCCGGGACGCGACCATCAAACCGGCCACCAATGTCTTCCAGAGCGTCGACCCAAGTACCCCGCCCCTGGAGCCCGAACACCGGCATCAGTGGGACATTCGCCTCGCCTGGCCAGACACCTCCACCGAAGACTACTGGTCCTGGCAGGAATGATATCGTGATGCTCAGTGATCGACGCATACGCACCTCGCTGATCGCAATCGGGGCGGACCTTCTACTGACCGGCGCCAAGGTGGGGCTGGCTCTGCTCACCGGCAGCGCAGCATTGCTCGCCGACGCCTATCACTCGGGCACCGATCTGGTGGTGTCACTGGTGCTTCTGGTCAGTCTGATCATCCGCTTTCGTCAGGAGCGCAAAGGCGCGCAGGCGGGACAAAAGGCGCGGATGCTCGAATCGCTCTTGGCCATCGCGGTTGCCCTCTTGATTCTGTACATTCCGGTGGAAATTCTGCTGGAACTGAACGCCCGAAGCGCCGAGGATGTGCGCTTCCTCTGGGCGGGCATTCTCGGTGTGCTGGTGATTCTCGCCCTGGTGCATTTCATGGCCAGGCTGAAAACCTATGTGGGCCAGGAAACCGATTCGCCGGCATTGGAAGCCGACGGTTATCACAGCAAAATCGACCTGTTCACCACCCTCGCCGTACTGGCCTCGCTGGTGGGGCTGCTGGTCGGTATCAATATTGACGAGCCGGTCGCGTTGATCATTGCCCTGCTGATTGCCGTCGCCGGGATTGAGCTGCTGATCTCAGGCATCCAGGGCCTTCGCTACCGGCAGGAGCTGGATCCCATTTCCCTGCTGGAGCCGGCACTGGAATGGCTGGCCCGACGCTCGTTCAGCCAGCCCTTGGCCCGACTGGGGCGACGGCTGGCTCGCATTCTGTATCAATTCCGCTGGCTGCCGATTGCGGCTCTGCTGGCGCTCTGGCTGAGCACCGGCGTCCACACCATCCCCGCCGGCTACACCGGCATTCACAGCCGCTTTGGTGCGCCGGTGAACACCGGCCTGCCACCGGGGCTGCACCTGACACTACCCTGGCCGGTAGATCAACTCAAACAGGTCGACCATGGCCTGGTCTATACCGCCCGGGTCGGCAGCCGCCACACCTTGCCCAAAGAGGATCGCCAGGGAGCGCTTTGGCGGGAAATCAAAACGCCGCAGGCTCATGAAGATGTGACCGACTATCTGGTCACTCAAGACGAGAATCTCATCGACCTGCAATTCGCATTGCATTACCGCATTGAAAACCCGGCACAGATGACGTTGCAGGTCCAGGACTTGCCGACACTGATCACCCGAACCACCGAGGCGGCCCTGTGGAAGGAAACCGCCGGGCACCTGTTTTTTGAATTGTTAAGTCATGGCCAGCACGATTTTGCCCAACGGGTTGCCAGTGAGGCCCAACGGCAACTGCGGGCGCTCGGCATTGGCATTCAGGTTGTGGACGCCCAGGTATTGGTGGCCCAGCCACCGGCAGTAGCGGTACGCGCCTACCGCGATCTGCTCAATGCCGAGCAGGAAAAACGCCAGTATCAGACCCGTGCCGAAGCACAACAGATTCACGACCGACTCATGGCCCAGGCCGAACGCACGCAACAGAAAGCCCGGGTGAGCGCGGAAGCCAACGAGCGGATTCTGCAGGCCGAAGGCGACGTGGAACGCTTCTTGTCGCTGGCGGAGGTATACCGCGAGAACAGCAGCGCGGTCGGCTTCGAGCAGCAATTGCAACACACCACCGACACACTCAGGGGCCGTCGCCTGTGGTTGACCGACCCGGCCCTGGACACCGACGACATCAGACTCTGGGGGCCCCAGAGTCTACTGGGGACTGACGACAGGAAATAACGCCGTGCAAAAACTGCTCTGGACACTCGCCGCGGTCATTCTGCTGGGTTACTTGGGCATCAGCTCGGCGCTGGTGGTCCCGGAAACGCACATGGCCATGGTCACGCAATTCGGTAAACCCACCCGGGCCATTCATCAGGCGGGGTTGGCCTTCAAGTGGCCCGATCCGATTGAAACCGCCGTGTTCTTTGATAAGCGCCAACAACTGCTATCGCTTGAGCCGACGGAACTGGTCACCCTGGACCGACGCAACCTGGTGGTCAGTGCCTTTGTGGTCTGGCGCATTGTCGATCCCGGCCAATTCCTGACCAGCCTGCGCAGCATGGACACCGCCGAGCAGCGCCTGACCACCCTGGCCAGCTCGGAAATCGGCGCGGCTTTGGCGGCCCGGCCGATCACTCAGATTTTTACCCTCAACGAGCAGGACTTTCAGCTCAATGAGATGTTCGAGCAGATTAGCCGCTCCGCCAACCGTATAGCCGAGCGGGAGCTGGGCATCGAGGTGGTGACCGTACGCCCCAACCGGTTCGGCTTTCCCAAGCAGAACCTGCTGGCCATTTACAAGCGTATGGAATCCGAGCGCGATCGTATTGCCCGTCAGTATCGGGCCGAGGGACAGGAGCAGGCCGCCACGCTGCGCGCAGAGACCGAGCGGGAGGTCCGACAGATGCGCGCCCAGGCGCAGCGCGAAGCCCAGGCGCTGATCGGGCAGAGCGAAGCCGAGGCGGCCCGGCGGTACGCCGACGCCTATCAGACCAACGCCGATTACTATCGCTTCATACGTACCCTGGAAGCCTACAACCAGATTCTGGGTGAGGACACCCGACTGGTACTCTCGGCGGAGTCCCCTCTGTTCGACTTACTGTTCAACCCACCGGAGTTCGACCAGCCGTGACCCTGCACGAGGATATCCGCCATATTTTCCAACAGATTCGCCCATTGCTGATCACGGGCCTGGCAGTGCTCTTGCCGGCGTTGTATGTACTCAGCGGGTTTTATTCGGTGGGCACCGAAGAGCGCGGCGTCATTTTGCGGTTTGGAAAACTGGTCGACGACCAGGTGCTTCCCGGCATGCACTACCATTGGCCCTGGCCGGTGGAGTCCGTGCGCACCGTGCCGGCAACAACCCTGAGAACCCTCGAACTGGATTTTTCCAACTCGGCGCCGCCTCAACTGCAACCGGAGCTGACCACCGGCGACGAGGATCTGGTGGACCTGGCACTGTTAGTGCAATACACCATCGGCTCCCCCGGGCGTTACTTGGACAGTGCCAAAGCGCCGGAAGCATTACTCGAAGAGCTCACCCGGGCCCATACTATTGCCTACATCGGCGCCCACGCCATTGACCCGCTACTGACCGTGGGACGCACGCGACTACAGAACCAACTGACACTCGACCTGCAACGCAGCGTCGAGTCCCTGGCGCTGGGACTGAGGGTGACCTCGGTACAGCTGCGCCGCCTGGAACCGCCCCCCTCGATCAAGGCCGCCTTCGACGACGTGGCCCGAGCGCGCTCCGAGAAACAGAAATTGATCCAGGAGAGCGCCGGCGAGCGCAACACCCAATTGGCCAGAGCCCGCAGCGACATCAGCGCGCTCCGGGCGAACGCCCAGGCTCAGGCCACAGAGAACCTCGAGCGCGCCCGGGGATACCAGGAGCGCTTTATCGCTAACTGGCAGGCGCATCAGGAAGCGCCGGCCCTATCGCGCCAGCGCCTCTATCTGGAACACCTCGAAGCGCTGCTGGGGGAAATGCAGGTCACGGTCCTCACCCCCTGAGCCCCCCTCCCCCGCATGACCCACTCTTATTCTCACCCATCACTATTGAGAATTGTTATTATTCATGATAGATTTCCCCAAAGTAACTGATAGTCAATCTCATTATTTTTAGCAGCCACACCCATTATCAAGGTCAGCATCCGCCCTCAAGGGCAGACTCGCTCTGAAGACCACCATCATTCGGAAGGATAGCTTCATGTTGAAACGCTCTACTGCTCTGTCTCTCGTCATTGCTAGCCTCTCAGCGCCCACCCTTGCTCAGGATCTGGCGCTGAACAGCCTGCCCAAACTGGAGACCGTTCGAATCATCGGTACACAGGTGGAAGCCCGGGAAGTCTCCGGCTCCAGCGCCGTGGTGGAGCCCCAGCAAATGCAGATTGAAGTGGTCACCGATATCAATCAGGTACTGAAAACCGTGCCTGGTGTGTATGTGCAGGAAGAAGAGGGTTATGGCCTGCGCCCGAACATTGGCATCCGCGCCGCCTCCTCCGGCAGAAGCAGTAAAATCACCCTGATGGAAGACGGCATCCTGATGGCGCCGGCGCCCTACTCCAATCCGGCGGCCTATTACTTCCCCACCACCGCGCGTATGTCTGCGGTGGAAGTGCTCAAGGGCGCCCCTCTGCTGCGCCACGGCCCACAGACCACCGGCGGCGTGGTCAACCTGGTGAGCACCCCCATTCCGGAGCGTCGTGCCGGCAAGGTCCAGGCCACCCTGGGCGAGCACAACCAGCAGGACACCCATCTGTATTACGGCGAAACCAACGGCAACTTCGGCTGGCTGCTCGAAACCGTGCAACGCAGCACCGAAGGGTTCAAGGACATTGACCGCAGCAACCGCGACAGCGGTTTTGACATTGCCGATTATGTCGCCAAGGCCCGCTGGACCGGCGATCGCCACGCCCTGGGCGTCAAGGCCCAGTACTCCGAGGAAGTCTCCAACGAAACCTACCTGGGGCTGACCGATGAGGACTTCGCGGCCGATCCGAACCGCCGCTACGGCCTGTCCAGCATCGACCAGATGAACAACAGCCACAAAGGCTTCAGCGCCAACTACCAGTTTGATCTCAACGACGCGGTGACCCTGAACGTTATCGGCTATCACAACGAATTCGCCCGGGACTGGTTCAAGCTTGGTACCAGTCTGGTGGATCAGGCCAATAGCGGTGACGCGGCGGCGCTGGCTGTGCTGCGCGGCGAACAGGACGCTGAGGACCTCGGTTACAAGCACAACAATCGGGTGTACGAATCTCAGGGCGTTGAGGTCAACTCGCGCATTGCCTTGAACGATCACCAGATCGAAGTCGGCCTGCGCCGGCACGAAGATGAAATGGACCGCTTCCAGCCGGTGGAAATTTACGATCAGATCAACGGCAGTCTGGTGTTCGATCGGATAATCGAGCCCACCGGCGGCGACAATCGTCTGGAAGGCGCCGAGGCGCTGT
This sequence comes from Marinimicrobium sp. UBA4209, assembly GCF_002381585.1. Lineage (NCBI taxonomy): Bacteria > Pseudomonadati > Pseudomonadota > Gammaproteobacteria > Cellvibrionales > Cellvibrionaceae > Marinimicrobium > Marinimicrobium sp. UBA4209. The sequence continues at coordinate 82,417 of NZ_DFTP01000070.1, read as the reverse complement.
CCTTCTGGGTCACCGATGCCTGGTCACTGACCGATGCCTTGAAACTGGACTTGGCTCTGCGCTATGAAGACGTGGACAGCTATCGCAACCAGTACAGTACGCCCGAGCGCTCGGACGAACCCAGCTACCGCAGCAACAGCTCCGAGGAGTGGCTGCCCGGCGTGTCGCTGACTTACGACCTCTCCGATCAGTGGCAGTTGCTTGCGGGCGTTCACAAGGGCTTCTCGCCCCTGGGCGGGGGCGCCACCGAACAGCAGGAGCCAGAAACCAGTACCAACTTTGAAGCTGGTGTCCGTTTCGGACAGGATCAGCTGTTTGCCGAAGTGATCGGTTTCTATAGCGACTTCTCCAACCAGACCGAAAACTGCTCCATGGCGACACCCTGTAGCAATGGCGCCGAGTCGGGCACCTTTACAACCGGTGAGGCGGTGGTCACCGGCCTGGAGTTCCAGTTGAGCAACACCTATGAGTGGGGCCGCTTCTCCGTACCGGTGCATTTGACTTACACCCACACCCAGGCGGAAGTGAGTGCGGACAACGCCGTCAGCGGTGCTCGGGACGGTGACGAGCTGGCCAGCATTCCGGAAAACCTGCTCAGCCTGCGGGTCGAGCTGGACAACAACAACGGCTGGCGGAACTATGCGGTCGCCAAGTTCATGGACGAGACCTGCGTGTCCCTGGGTTGCAACCGCTCCGGCGATGAGCAGGATCGGACTGAGTCACTGTTCGCCGTCGATCTGGTATCACGCTACGACCTGAACAGCGACACGGCGGTTTACCTGAAAGTGGAAAACCTGTTTGACGAACAGGTAATCATCGCCCGTAGTCCGCTCGGCCCTCGACCCAACAAGCCACAAACCGCCTCAGTCGGTATCGAATACACTTTCTGATTACTGAGCGTCGTGGAACACTCTCCAAAGCCCCGGTGACGGGGCTTTTTTGTGGCCGGAGCAAAGCAGTCGAAGAACTTGACAGAGACCACCAACCAGACTCTACCTAAGAGCCTAAAAAACTCATATCCTATTGTTTTAAAATAACTTTTATTTTCTGGCGCACTTCCTGCTTAAACAGGGTTGTGATTCGCCAGCGCTGAAGATATCGACATCAGCTCTGGTCAGCCTCAACCTAACAAGTGCACGGGAACTGCTATGAAAATGATCCATTTTTTGCGTCTGGCAATGGCCGCCGGCTTACTGACTATCGCTTCAGTAGCCACCCAAGCGGCTTCCATTACTCTGAAATACGACAACAATCTGGCCGCTGAAGGCGCTCCGACGGGCCGCATTTACTCGTCGTACGGCACACCGAACGTCTACGCGGGTGAGTTCGACTTCTCCACCAGTAACAACACCAGCGGCATCGCCGAGTGGGATGACGGTCTGAGTGCGTTCTGTGTGGAAATCGGTACCACGCTGAAAACCACCGCCACCCAGTACACGGTGAACAGCGGTGTCAACCTGATGGATTATTTTGGAACGGCCGGGTCGCACATCAATCGCCTGTTCTCCAACTACTACGACGATGCGCAGACCAGCAAGTACAACGGAGCCGCGTTTCAGCTCGCGCTCTGGGAAATCATCAACGAATGGCCGAACAGCGCTTACAGCATGACCAGTAACGCGTTCAAGTCGGACTATTTCTCTGGCGCCCGCACTACCGCCCAGAACTGGTTGAACACTCTGAGCGACACCAATCTGGCAACGGGCAAGTACGACTTCCACCTGCTGGAGGCGGGCAACTCCCAGAACCTGCTGACAGTGACCACCGCCAGTGTTCCCGAGCCGGCTTCCCTGTTGTTGCTCATGACTGGTCTGTTTGCGCTATTCCGGGCCCGCCGTCGGGTGCGTTAACAGAACGCAATACGCAGTCGGCGCATCGCTGGTGCTGACTGCTCGCATAAAAAAACCGGCCAGGGACAGGGCCGGTTTTTTTATGGCCGGAGCAGGACCAGTTTTCAGTCGGCCTGCCCCAGAGTTTCCAGGGTATTCGCCATATCCAGATACGCCCGGCCACTGGCACTGACGGTATCCTGGTTGAAACGCTCGGAGGCAATGTGCACGTCCTCCAGCACCACCGCCAACACGTTCATCTCGCGGCGCAGGGTGGCCACCGCATTTTCAATGGTGTAGCTCAACTCGTGAATATCCGCCATATCCTGATTACTCACCTCGCCGGACAGCAGCTCGCGCAGACGCGCATTGCCTTCGGTAAAGTTTTTGACCGCCTCTTCAAGCGTCTCCGAGGGCTTGCCCGCATAGTGGTCTACCGGGTCATCGGCCAGGGCCGGCCAGGACAACAGGGCGCACAGTGGCAGTAGGCATAGGGCTCGGGTCAGTTTCATTGGCAACTCCTCGTCGCGTTACAGGTGGGCCTCAATCGCCCAATATAAATGAGAATTGTTTCCATATAATCCCACGATTGGCTCTGCCTCACAAGTCCTACTTAGAGGGTATTCAGCCGGGCGAGGTAGACCTCGGCAGTTGCCAACACGTCCTTGCGCTGGGCTGGCGCCTGGCGATCCCAGTTGGCATACACCAGCTTCATCCGCGGGTTATCGCCCAGGCGGTCCCGGTGACGGTTCAGGAAGTGCCAATAGAGACTGTTGAACGGGCAGCTCCCCTCCCCAGATTTCGCTTTCACATCGTAAGCGCATGTTTTGCAGTAATGGCTCATTTTGTTGACGTACTGCCCGGAGGCGGCGTAAGGCTTGCTGCCCATCAAACCGCCATCGGCGTACTGGCTCATCCCCCGGGTATTGGGCAGCTCCACCCATTCGATGGCATCAATGTAGATACCGAGGTACCAGTCGTCCAGTACATCCGGATGAACACCGGCAAGCAGCGCAAAGTTTCCGGTCACCATCAAGCGTTGAATGTGATGCGCGTAGGCGTACTCCAGGGACTGTCCGATCGCATGGGCCATACAGGCCATGTCGGTTTTTCCGGTCCAATAGTAGTCCGGTAGCGGGCGCTGCGCGGACAGGTGGTTGCGCTGGCGATAGTCCGGCATATGGTGCCAGTACAGGGCCCGCACATACTCTCGCCAGCCAAGTATCTGCCGGATGAAGCCTTCCACCTGCGCCAGGGTGATCTGCGCCTGGTTCGCCTGCCAGTGGGCTTCGGCGGCGCGAATCACTTCGAGCGGATGCAGCATCTTGGTGTTCAGGCTGAACGACAGACGACTGTGGTACAAGCTCCACCCATCCGGCGCCATGGCATCCTGGTAGCGGCCGAAGGCCGGTAGTAAATGCTTCAGAAAATACTGCAACAGCTCCCGGCTCTGGGCCCGGTTCACTGGCCAGAGCAGCGCACTCGGATCCGCCACCCCCAGAGTCTGCACCGCGTGACGATCGAGCATCTGATCAATGTCGGTGACATCGGTGGCAAACACCAGGGGCTCCGGCAGGGCCGCTTCGCGCGGCAGTCGGGCGCGGTTGTCGGCATCGAAGTTCCACTGCCCGCCCAGGGGCTTGCCGTCATCGTCCAGCAGCACCTGATATTCACGGCGCAGTGCCCGATAGAAATACTCCATGCGATGGGTCGAGTAGTGCTCGCAGGCGTCACGGGCGGTCAGAAAGTGCTCCGTGTCCGCGACACTCACCGGCAGGTCCAGCGTGCGAGTGAAGTCGGCCAGTTGTTGATCGAGTCGGTATTCATCCGGCCACTGGTAGGCGAACGCTTCCGCCGACGTCTCGTTCAATACACGGCGAAGCAATTCGGGCAGGTCCGTGTAGGCGGCACTGTCATCCAGGGTGAAATAGCGCACCCGGTGGCCCGCCCGTTCCAGCGCCGAGGCGAACCGCCGCATGGCGGCAAAAAACGCGAGTACTTTCTGGCGGTGGTGCACCACGTAGGCCGTTTCCTGGGGCAGCTCGGCCATGACAAACAGCACGTCTTCATCCGGCGACTGGAACCAGGAGTGAGAAGCGTTGAGTTGATCTCCGAGAATCAGTCTGACCTGAGTCATGGGCATTCGAACCTTTCCGGTAAGGGGTCCGGTTAAGAACGCGCCCGAGGCCGATTCAGATCATCGCGGGGCGTCGGGCCGGCGTTCGATACCGTAGTGCTCGGCCAGGTAGGCGAATACTTCCTCGGGGCCACCGCGAACCACGACTCGATCGGACTTTTTACTCAATTGGTAGCGGTACATCGGGTCATAGTAATCCTCCAGCAGGCGGCGAATCCAGACCCGATGCAACTGCGGATCACCCCGGCGGTGCGCGCTCAGGGACTGCTCCAGAAGGTGCGCCATTTCCTCGTAGCGCACGCCGCCGAGGCGCTTGCGAATGCGCCCGAGGGACACCCGCAGGTCCTCCGCAAAGCGTTCAAAACCGTCTTCCTCGCCCTGATCCTCGGACCACTCCGCCAGCTTGCGCAGGATATAGTTGGTGTAGGTGTGCTCAACCCGCTCTTCCAGCGACACCTCCAGCAGGGCCAGCGGGGCGCGCTCCATGGCCTCCTTCAGTGGCATGGGTAATACGCAGCGACCGATCAGATGGCTTTCATCCTCCACCAGAATCGGCGTATCCGGTGCTCGATGGTGGCAGCGCAGTAGATCAACGGCCACGGCGTTCTCAAAATTGATCTGGCTGGGCTGGCCGCCCACCCGACGTCCGAAGGCGCTGCCGCGGTGATTGGCTCGCCCTTCCAGGTCGACGCTCTGGGGCAACTGGACCAGCAGGTCGGTCTTTGCCACACCGGTACGCCCGGCCAATACGATCAGGGGGTGTTCCCGACAGATTCGCTCCATCTGATCAATCAGAAACCAGCGCAGTGCTTTGTAGCCGCCGGTGACCCGAGGGTAGTCGCAGCCGGCCTCGCGCAGCCACTGCTGACAGATCTGTGAACGCAAGCCGCCCCGGAAGCAGTACAGCACGCCGTCGGGGTTCGCGCGGGCAAAATCCAACCAGGCCTGCACCCGCTCGGCTTTGATATCACCCTGCACCAGCTGATGACCCAGCTCAATGGCCGCATCCTGGCCCTGCTCCTTGTAGCAGGTGCCCACCCGGGCCCGTTCGTCATCGAGCATCAGCGGCAGATTGACCGCGGCGGGAAACGCCCCTTTGGCAAACTCCACCGGAGCACGGGTATCGATCATCGGCGTGTCCGATAGGAAGAGCGCTAGGTAGTCATCAATATCCTGGGGGCGATCGGCCATGTGGGCTCCGCTGTGTGAGGCAACATTCAGTTGCGCCGATTATACGGGCTCCGGCCGGTAGTGACTATGTGCGACAAAACGTGCGACAAAAACGTGTGACAGCGACGGTTCGCTAGGCCGACCGAAAGCGCTCGCTGTCGAGCTCATGGCGTTTCATGATTTTATGGAAATCCGAGCGGTTTCGCCCCGCCAGCCGCGCCGCCTCAGTAATGTTGCCGCCGGTCATTCGCAGTATGCGCACCACATAATCCCGCTCAAACTGCCGCTTGGCTTCCTTCAGAGGCACCAGCGCCGGCGCCCCCTGCTCGGGCAATACCTCCGCGATCAGCGACTCGGCGATCAGCGGTGCTGGTGATAACGCCACCAACTGTTCAATGACGTTGCGTAACTGGCGGATATTACCGGGCCAATCGAACTGCAGTAACATCCGCTGCCCACCGGGCGACAGCTGGCGCACCGCGTCGCCGGTACGCTGGGCAATATCATCGAGGAAAGAGCGGGCCAGCAAGGGAATATCTTCCTTTCGCTCGCGCAGCGGCGGGAGCGCCAACTGGGCAACGTTCAGCCGGTAATACAGATCTTCCCGGAAGTCCTGGGCGGCGATGGCCTGCTCCAGATCCCGGTGGGTTGCGGAGATGATCCGGACATCCACCGGCTGATCGGCCGATGACCCCAGAGGCCGAACCTTGCGCTCCTGTAACACGCGCAGCAGTTTGACCTGCAGGTTCAGGGGCATATCGCCAATCTCGTCCAGAAACAGGGTGCCGCCATCGGCCGCCAGAAAGAGACCATCCCGATTATGGGTCGCACCGGTGAACGCCCCTTTGACGTGACCAAACAGCTCGGACTCCAACAGGTCCGCCGGAATGGCTCCGCAGTTGACGGCGATAAAGGGCTGCTCCGCCCGGGCGCTGGCGTTATGGACCGCCTGGGCCAGAAGCTCCTTACCGGTTCCGCTCTCACCGCCGATCAGTACATTGATGTCACTGCGCGCCAGCCGGCGAGCCTGCTCCAGGCGTTTGAACATCAGCTCACTGCGGGTAACGATGGCATCGGACCAGCCCGCTTTGGGGGCCGCTCCCAACCCGCCCAGCTCAAGCGCCTGATCCAGCACCTGGCGTAACTCCCGATTATCGATCGGCTTGGTCAGAAAAGAGAACAGACCCTGCTGGGTTGCCTCAACCGCTTCGCGAATGGAACCGTGGGCCGTGAGCATGATAACCGGCACGTTGGGCCAGTTCTGCTGTATGTGCGCGAACAGGGCCATGCCATCCATCGGCTCCATGCGCAGATCGGTAATCACCGCAGCGGCCTGTTCGCGATCCAGGCTGGCCAGCGCCTCCTCACCCGAGCTCGCGGTCGCCACCCGGTAGCCGGAGGCATTCAGTCGCATACTCAGGAGCTGGAGAATGTCCGGGTCATCGTCCACCAATAAAATCAGTGGTGGTTCTGTCGCGGTTGTTCGGGCTTCACTCATCGCAGCGATTCCTCATCCGTCGACTCACCCATTTCCGCCTCAATGGCTCGAATACCGTCAATCATATCGTCGAGTTTTTTCTGGGTGTTTTTCAGCCGTCTCTCCAGCAACGCATAAGACTTCGCCTCTGCGGCCAACAGCTCCAGGAATGCCGGAAAACCGGGCGGCGGACGCTCGATACTCCGGGCGGCGACCAACGAGTTGGCCAACAGACCCGGCGTCTGATCCGGCTCACAGGTCGCCAGCATAAGCGAACCCAATACCGCTTCATCCGACGTCATTTCGCGATAGGCGTTGAGCAGTTGATCCCGCTCTTCAACCGGCAGTTGGCAGGCCTGATGACGGAAGGTTACCAGGGCTTCCAGATTGTGAAACGTATGGTGGCTGGTGACTTCTTTAGCCGGCGCCTGCGGCGAAGGTACCGGCTGAGGGCGCACCGCGGAGTCGACCGCACGGTCCTCCCAATGAACGCATCCACTGAACAGTAACAACAGGTATACCAGCCGAAGTTTCATCATGTCGATGCCTCACTGATCGGTAACGCCCGGGACGCCTCTGACACCGGATAGCGAAGCAGAAAACAGCTGCCTTCCCCCGGGGCCGACGTCAGCTCAATACTGCCTCCGAGCCGGGCCACTGACTCTTTGACAATCGCCAGCCCCACTCCGCTACCGTGTACCGATCCGTGCCGACGGACACGTCCCTGCACAAACGGCTGAAATATTTTGTCCTGATCGTTCGGGTGAATACCCGGCCCCTGATCGGCGACGGACAACCAGGCGCCACTCTGGTCAACTCCCCAGCGCACGCGCACGACGCCGCCATCGGATGAATAGTGATAGGCATTGGACAGTAAGTTGGTCAATATCATTTCCAGCAGGTGAGTGTCGCCGTTCAGGCTCCCGGGGCTGCCCTGGTAATCCCAGGTCACCCGATGACGCAGGTTCTGTTGATCGAGGCGCTGGGTAATTCGCGCACACAGCGGTTCCATAGCCACGGCTCGATCCTCTACCGTGACATTGTGGGTTATGACGTTGTAGTTCAATAACTGCTGAATAAGTTCCTGCAGATTTTGTGAATTCTCGAGCAGAATTCGCAAAACATTCTGTTGGCGAGCATTGATCGGCCCCGGCACTTCATCCTGCAGTAAGGACCCCGCTTCCACGATCGCGGACAGTGGTGTTTTCAGTTCGTGCGACACATGGCGCAAAAATATCTGCTTTTGCTGCTCGACCGCCAGCAACTGGCCCCGCAACCATTCCAGCCGCTCGCCCAGCGCCTGCAGGTCCCGGGGGCCGGTGACCCGGATAGGGGTTTCCCAATCGCGGTGGCCCAAATGACGGATCGCCGAGGACAATCGGCGCAGCGGGCGAATCATCTGCCAGAACCCCAGTGCCATAAGCGTCAAGGTCACCGGAAGACTGATCATTCCCAACAGAGACAGGCGCCACAGAATCTGTTGAAGCGCCGCCTCGTTACGATCACTGAGCACCGCAACATATTCACTGACGGCCTCATCGAGTGCGGAGCGACGCTGGGAGAGAACGGCAAGTTGCTCGGTAAATTCTTCGTCCTGCCAGGATTGAATTGCTTCATCATTTAGAGCATGCAGCGTATTTTCAAGCGCGACAAGCGCGCCGTAAACCACGCTCTGTTGCGGTTTGGCAACACGTTCAATACGCCGCGAAGTACCGCCCTCAAACCACTGGGTCAGTTGGTCCAGCTCGGTCAAAATTGCATCACGCTTCTGTTGATAGGGTTCGAGAAACGTCACATCACGCAGCAGGCGATATTGCCGGGCAAAGCGCTCCAGATCACGCACCTGGGCATTCAACCCCGACTGCCGGCTGACCAGCGCGTCGGAGTGATCCACCAGCAGGCGCTGGGTGTGCATTTGCTGATAAAACGACCAGGACGCATAGGCCACCAATGCCAGCATCGGCACCAATGTCACCACGGCAATCAATAACCATTGCTGGGACAGTGACAGGCCTCTTCGGTGCGGCATGAATTTTTCCTCGTAGCGATGGCGACCACCCGGACCGTTCAGAACACGGGCGCACTGTTGCCAATAAGAAACACCCTCGCCCACCGATCATAGCGGGCCTCGCGCCCAATAAACCAAAACTCCGTCGCACTTTAGCAACACTGTATCGGTGGAAAAATTCCACCAAACGGGTAGCAATTTAGCTAAGTGATTGAAAATAAATATTTTTTGAAAGGTGGCACGACCTTGGCAATACACCTCGGCGTCAGGCAAAAAAGACTCAGCACCGTTGCCTGACATGCTTCGGTACCGGCGCGTCAATAGCTGGTAACACACCAACAGGAATGATGAGGTGAATTATGAAAATTGTATCTGTGATTGCAACCACCGCACTTCTGTCTTTGGGAACCCTGAGCGCAGTGGCTCAGGATGACACTCAGACTCAGGGAAGCGGCGCCGACTCCGCGTTCTCGGTGATCGACCAGAACGGTGACGGCAGCATCAACAAGGACGAAGCCAAAAACAGCGGCATCAGTGACCGCCGCTTTGAGTCCATGGACAGCGATGGAGATGGCGAAGTAACCCAGTCCGAATACGAAGGACAGGGCAGTGGAAGCGGCTGGCAGTAATTGCCATGCCGAACCGGAGCGGCCCCGCGCCGTTCCGGTCACTTTACTGAAATTTCCGAACCGTTGGGGAGCACACAATGACACCGCTAGCCCGTCTGGGACGTTACAGCTACTGGATTATTGGCATCAGCCTGACGGCTGCCACCATGACGCTGCTGACTCAACAGGCCAGCAGTGAAGAACAAGTGAACCCCCGTTTGACTGAGGACCACCACTCATCGTCGGCCTGGAGCGAGCAACAGTCTGATAGCGCGCTCCTGGCCAAGGTCAAAACCCGGCTGCTGGCCAACATCAACCTGCCCGGCGCCCGCATTGCGGTCGACACACAGCAGGGGCACGTCACCCTGAGCGGGGAGGTTGATCACCGGGACCAGCAGGAACTGGCGTATTACACGACGCTGAATACGCAGGGGGTGCGCTCGGTCGAGAGCACCCTGAATGTGACACCGAAAGAGGAATGAATTCCGGACTCACCGGACCGTTTCAATGTTCACTGACATGCTTTGTCAATCACAACCAAAGAGGAATGATCCTATGAAACAGTCAATCATGTACGGTATCGCAGGCGCACTGGCGCTGACCTCCGGCGCCGCTCTGGCACAGGACAGCGTCTCCCACAACGAGAACGCGGCCCATGTCTACGTCGGTGGCAGCTACGGTGGCTTCAAGGCCCGTGGCGGAGAGTTTGATGATGAAAAGGATTTTTTTGAATTGAGCTTCGGGGGCTTTTTCAACCCCTATGTGGGCCTGGAAGCCAGCGCGACCTATTTCGGCGAGTACGGCAACGACCTGGCGACCGCAGACGCCGAAGGCTACGGCATGGCGGTGATCGGGCGCCTGCCGCTGTCCGACAGCTGGGGCCTGTATGCCAAAGGCGGGCAGTTTTTCTGGGAAGCGGATATCGACACCCCCGTGGGTTCGGGTGATACCGACGGTGACGATCCCTTCTACGCAGCGGGCATGGATTTCCGCCTGGCGCAGAACCTGAACATGATCGTCGAGTACAGCCGCTACGAAATCGATACGCGCCTCGAGGAACTACCGAACGTTGAGGACACCGACCTCGACACCGTCAAGGTTGGCCTGCGCCTGCGCTTCTGATTACTTAACTCCACCCACGTGCGTTTGCACAGTTTGCCGGCCTCACCCCAGGGCCGGCTTTTTTATGCTCGCAATCAAAGCGCGAAACAGGTGCCGCTGCGAACGGCGGTACAACAAAAATTCCGGGTGCCATTGAACGCCCAATAAATAACCGTAAGCGGGATCCTCAACCGCCTGCACGATACCATCGTGGTCCCGCCCAGCGATGTGCAACCCCCGCCCCAAACGATCGATGGCCTGATTGTGCAGGCTATTGATTCTCTGGGCCCCCTGCCCCAGTAGTTTCAGCAAGAGCGTTCCCGGAACGACGTCCNNNNAGAATGGTACGTCGATGCGAGGTTTTGCGCCGATGCAGACGAAGATCCTGCACCAGTGTACCGCCGAGGCACACGTTCAGTAGCTGTGCCCCCCGGCAAATCCCCAACAACGGACGATGTTCCGCCAGGGCTTTGTGAATGACCCGCTTTTCCAGCTCATCCCGTTCGGGATCATACTTGGGATGGACCTCGGGCTCCGCACCGTACAACACCGGTTGCACGTCGTGTCCGCCGGTCACCACCACCGCATCAAAGTCCGGCAGTGCGTCGACATCACTGGGACGCACCTGTATCGGGCGGGCACCATACAGACGCAGCACTTGAGCGACCAGAAAACGGGGGCCGAATGCACCTCGCTGCGGCCCGGTCACCGCCACTAACGGCGCAACCATCGATCCTCCACCTGCTGGACCCAATCACCAAACCAACGATCCAGCGGATCGGCCAGAAACTCGTGGTACGACCAGCAACAGTCCGCCAGGCGTGGCGCATCCGCCGCCAGAGCTTCCACTTCCAGCCAGTCATTCCAGGCCAACGCCAGGGTCCAGTCCGGACGATGGATTTCACAGTCCGGCAAACGGTAATGAAACGCCGGACGCGCCTTGATCAAGGGGTCATTCAGCTGCTGTCGCACGCGGGGTTCATCCAGGTGAGCAAACAACGGCAACATGTCCAGCGCGCGATTTCGCGAGGGATTGTGAGCGAGATAGTCATCGATCAACTGACTCTGATCAGGCCAGTAATCCGCTCTGGCCAACAGGCGTCGATAATCCGTGGGATAGGGATCAATATAGTGAGTGACCTGACGGGACAAATTGATGTCCGCCCGCGCATAAAGCCAGTCGTACAGACAGGAAAACGCTTTGAGATAAGCGGTTATCGTTCCGGTTTTTTCGTCGGGCACCTCCGGGTTCAGCTGCATACCGAAGGCGTTGATCAGACGATCCGAGGTCCCCTTGGCGCCGGCCGCGCGCAAGCGTCGGATGATTTCCTCTACCTCATCGAGCCGGGTCATGGGCAGCGGCGGGCTGACCAGCTCCATCGGCACCAGTGAGTCGGCCAACCACTTCAGAACCTCTTCGGCCGAGTCTCCGAGTTCACCAGAGAAGGTGCCCCGATCACGCTCCTCCCGCCCGAGCTCCTTGAGCAGGCGGAAATCCAGTTCCACACCCCAGTCCCCGGCAGGGTCGCCACTGAGCACCCGTTCATAGCGCCCATTCGGCTTGACGGTCAGAGACAGGTAATCCGCCACCAGCTCACTGAGCTGATCCAGCGTCAGACCATTCATTTCCAGCTCGACCCCAATACGGCGAGGCTCGCCTTGGGCATTTTCGGCTCTGGCGGGCAGTCGTAGTCCCACGGTCTGGACACCTCCTGAGTATTGGCAATAGTCGTCAAAAACCCCGTACTCAATAGCATGACACAGACCCGCCCACTTTGCCTAATGCATAAAAAAACCCCGGAAGCCTGGCGGCTCCCGGGGTTGATCAAAGCGCACCCGAAGGTGGGATTCGCTTAGTACTGGTACTTCACACCGACTTTGAAGACACGACCGGTATGGTCGTACTCGTAGCGACGCTTCTCGGAGATGTCGGTCCAGCGATCCTGGTAGTCATCGGTGAGATTCAGCGCTTCAAAGTTGATGTCGAGGTTGTCGTTCAGCTCGTAGCCTGCAGAGAAATCGACATTGAAGGTACCTTCGTAGCCTTCAAAACGGTTCCCGGTACCGCTGGTTCCCGTGATGTAATCATCACGATAAGCCGCGGAAATACGGGCGTTGAAACGTTCGTTTTCGTAGTACACCGTGGTGTTGTAGGAGTTGTTGGACAAGCCGAACAGACGCTCGCTGACCACATCGTCTCCAAAGGTGTAGTCTACATCGGAATCAACGTAGGTATAGTTGGCAATAAAGCCAAAGTCCCGCACCAGCTCCGCATCAGTAAAGGTAGAGAAAGGAGCCTGCAGTGCCAGCTCAAAACCTTTCACTTCTGCGCCCGGGCCATTTTCCAGTGATGAAATGGTCCAGGGACGACCTTCCGGATCCGCCTCGGCCGGGGAGGTCGGCGCCAGCAGGGACAAGGGCAGACCGGTAGAGGCATAGGTGCCCTCGCGCTCTACGCCAATCGGACGTGACTCGATATCTTTGGTAAACAAGGCAATAGACGCGATCGCCTCGTCTGCAAAGTACCACTCCAACGAGGTATCAAAAGAATCTGCACGAGTCGGATCCAGTTGCGGGTTCTGGAACGATACGCTGTAGTTGAAGCTGTCAACGCTACCACCAGGACTCAGGTTGCCCAGTCCCGGACGGGTCATCACACTGGCACCGGACACGCGCCAAATCAGGTCTTCGGTCAGATACATGGCGGTGTTGAACGACGGCAGTACGTCATCGTAAGTATCACGCTTTACGGTGACAAACTGACCGGAGTTGTAACCGGAAGATGTCTGATCGGTTTCGGCGTAACGAACACCAACGTCAAACATGAAGTCCTTGCCGGCCAGTTGCGTCTCACCGTTCAACTGCACAAACAGAGAGGTGCTTTCTTCTTCAACGCTACGAATGTTGCCCTGGTCCTGACGCGCTTCCTGATTGAACAGGTCAATTTCGTCGGCCCAGGCCCACAGGTCGGGAATCACCCACTGGCTGGTAGAGCCAGAACCCATTTTGTCGTCGAAAGTAAAGACTTCGCTCAGAGCGTCGGTACCGGGAATTCCGTAGACGTCATCGCTGGAGCAATCAATCAATTCAGCTCCGCAAACACCGGTATCGCGACGGTAGCCTTCGGTATCAAAGGTGAACTTCTTGTAGCTAGCACCAAAATCGACAGAGTACGCATCGTTCAGGTAGTAGGTGAAATCACCCGCGACCGTATCAAAACCGTGTACGGTGTTTGTCGGACGATCACGGAATTCGGACATCTGGAAGTTGGTCGGATCAGTCACATCCGGTCCGTTGAACGCGATGACCGGGAATTCATCATCGGTATAATCGTAGCTGAAGCCCTGATAATCACGATCGTCGTACATGAACGTGATTTCGTAGGGGAAGTCCAGCTCGGATTCCGAGGTGCCCGCCAGGAAGTGACCGGTCAGGTCTTCATTGAACTCATGCTCAACATCCAAAGACACCTGGTTGAACTCGGTGGTCCAGGCTTTCAGGAAGTTTTCATTCCGGACCCAGGCGTTGTTCACGGTCATGGAGTTCAGGTTGTTGCTGGCCGCGTCGTAGGTGTAATCGACCACGTCCATACCACCTTCGTTACCGCGGAACAGGACTTCGCCCCATTTTTCCGCACGGGAAGCGTCCAGCTCGGAGTACAACAGATCCAGGCTCACTGTCGTGGCATCGGTCGGACGGAACTGCAGACCACCGGTAATACCCAAGCGCTTGCGATCGACATCGATCAGACCGTAGCGGGGAATACGCGGGTGGAAGCCGTTACCGACTTCAACACAACCCGAATCATCCGGATTGGCGGTACAGTCCACGCCTTCAACACTGGCAAAATCCGCAGCTTGCCAGCGAACGGTGTTCTGCCCCATTTCGCTGGTGCTGTTATCTGAATAAGCGACTGACGCTGATACACCCCATATACCTTCCGGATCGTTATAGGCGAACAAGCCAGTGACGCGAGGACCAAAATCTTCATTCAGGTCGTTGTACTGACCTTCAACAGCACCGACCAGAGTCAGGCCTTCGTCATAACCAAAGGGACGCCCGGTATTCAGGTCGACCACGGCCCCCAGTGAACCTTCGTCCACATTCGCGGATGCCGTTTTGCGCACGACGATGGAGTTGAACAGCTCAGAGGCAAAGACGTTGAAGTCAAAGCTACGGCTGCGGTTAGGACCACCTTCACCGCCGGTTGCGGCAATCGCTTCCATACCGTTGATACGGATACGGGTAAACTCACCGGACAGGCCTCGCACGGAAATCTCGCGGCCTTCGCCGGAGTCACGGGTAATGGCAATACCGGGGATACGTTGCAAAGATTCGGCCAGGTTCTGGTCCGGGAAGTCAGCGATGTCTTCGGCCAAAATGGCATCGACAGCACCAACATTATCACGTTTCACATCCAAGGCCTGAGCCAGACTCTGGCGGAAACCGGTCACCACCACTTCTTCCAGTACCGGCTCATCCGCAGGCGCCTGGGCCTGGGCGGCGCCGGCAACAGCCAGTGCCAGAGCGGTCATGGATGTGTTGGCCAAGAATTGCTTACCAAACTTGTAGTTAAATAGGGACATGGTGCCTCCTGGTTTATTATGTAGACTAATGTCTTTGACTCTCACTACTGGAACACGCTGGCCTGCAAGGATGCACAAACCAGATGCGACTCTAACGTACAGCCACAGCAACTCCCTTCGGGGAAATCACCAAAGTGAAAACGAAAAGCCCGTACCAACGCTGGCACTTGACTTAACACAGATATCGTTACAAAGGATTTGCTAACGCAGGTATGAAACGCGGGGCAATCGAGTCCGACTGGCTATAGACAGCAGGAAACCCGACTGGAAGAACGTCGTTTGAATGGTTCATTTCTCCCTATCCTCTCTCACTTTATAATTTGGCTGATCGCCTTTTTGCATCGATCGCGTCCTTTATCAAACGACGGACAACGGACCCTGCTTAAGGCTTATATTAGATTCCAGCGGACTAATAGTTGCACAGCTTTGGAGATATCTCAAGGTTTAACACGGCTTTATTTAGGCCAAAGTGCTCAAATCTTTTACAATGGCACATTATCCAGCCTACCCCTGCACTTGAGGAGCACTGCATGACTCTGACGCCCGCTTACCGGCAACGCTTTGGCTCCCTGGCGCGGCTTTATGGCGAACCGGCCCTGGAGCACCTGGCAGGCGCTCACTTTGCCGTAGTTGGGCTGGGTGGCGTAGGCAGTTGGGCGGCGGAGGCCTTGGCGCGTACCGGCGTCGGGACCCTGACCCTGATCGAGCTCGATGGCGTGTGCGTGACCAACACCAACCGGCAACTGCACGCTTTGGAGGGCTATATCGGCGCGTCCAAGAATCAGGTGGTGAGCGATCGCCTCAAGGCCATCAACCCGGAGATGACGGTTCACAGCGAGGAAACCTTTCTGACCAGTGACAATATTGAACAACTGATCAATCGGGACCACGACGTTGTGATTGATGCCATCGACTCCGCCCACATCAAAGCACACCTGGTGGCCTACATCAGTCGCCTCAAGGGCCGCCTGATCACCGTGGGCTCTTCGGGTGGGAAGCGGGACCCGAAGCAGATTGTCTGTTCCGACCTGGCACAAACCGCTTACGACCCCATGCTGCGCAAGGTACGCAATCTGCTCTTTCGACATTACGGATTTCGCAAAGACGCCAAGCGACGCTTTCGGGTGGACGCCATTTATTCCAATGAGCAGATGCACTTCCCTCAGTTGGACGGCAGCGTGTGCGTGGGCGATAAAGGCAACCGGGACCCGGACAGCGGAGTCAAACTCGACTGTGGCGGTGGACTGGGCTCGGCGGTTATGGTCACGGGCAGTTTCGGGTTCGCCGCCGCCAGTCAGGCCGTGGAACGCTATCTTCAGGACCGAGGCTGTTGAGCCGACGCTTTCGCATCAAATTGAACCGCCATTCAGATACCGAAGAGCTGCCGGGTATTGTCGGTGGTCTGACGGGCCACCTGCTCCTCAGAGCAACCCCTCAAATCGGCGAGCGCCTGGGCAATCAACGGTAAGAACTCCGGACTGTTGCGCTCGCCCTGCCGGCCCGACAACGGCATGTCCGGTGCATCGGTTTCCAGTAACAGTGCCTCAAACGGCACCCGGCTGACGGCGTCCCGGGTTTTGCGGGCGCGCTCATAGGTGATGACACCTCCCACGCCGAGCCGAAATCCCATCTGCCAATAGGTTTGCGCCATGTCGGCACTACCGCTGAAGGCATGAACCACACCACCCCGAGGAAAGCGGTGGCGCTTGAGCCGCCGGATCAGTTCATTGTGGGCTTTGACGCAGTGAAGAATGAGCGGTTTGTCACAGCTCCGGGCCAGCTCAAGATGGATGTCCAGCAGGGACTCCTGCTCGTCCATGGGCGTATCGATATGCTTGTCCAGACCACACTCCCCCACCGCCACGCAGCGGGGGTGAGCCAGGAAATCCCGGCACACCGCCTCCCAGCCTTCAACGGCCCGGCTCTGCCACCAGGGATGCATACCGGCGGCGAAGTACCAATCGGAGTGCGGTGCGTCACAAAGCGCCCGGGCTCGCCCCCACTGCTCCGGATCCGTCCCCGGAATAATCAGCTGATGAATTCCCCCGGATCGACACCGGGACCAGAGTGCCTCCCGGTCCCGATCAAAAGCCTCAAAATCCAGGTGACAGTGGCTGTCGATCAGTGGAGTCGTCATCAGCGCCAACGGTAGGCAATGACCGAGTCGGTAAAGAATGTGGGAATATAGGTGACCCCATCATCCGGATTCCACCCCAGGTCGGCGGTATTCATGCGCGGATCACGGGTATCCATCAGGCGGGTCACCTGGCCATCACGGACGTGATACACCAGCCCGACCCAGCAGGTCACCAGGAACTCGTTGGAACCGATTTTCTCAACGCCATCAATGCCGGACTCAAAGCCTTCGGCCACGGTTTCCAGATCGCCTTCGGGATTCGCTCTCAGCAACCGGTTTCCAGCCCCGATATAGATATCGTCGCCGTCGATGTAAAGACCGTTCGGATCTTTCAGGCCCTCCAGAAACAGCTCAGCACCGTCACTTAGAATGCGGTGGACCTTGCCCGTGCGGGTATCGGAGACATAGACGGTTCCCCCATCATCAATGGCGACATCGTTCAGGAACACCGAGTCCGCCACCGGAATCCGGGACATGATCTGCCCGGTTTTCAGGCTCACCGCCAAAACCTCGGTCAGGTCGGCGACATAGAGAGTGTTGCGCAGAACGCCCATGCCTTTCGGGGCGCTCATACCGCGGGCCCAGTCCTGATCAATAATTTCGCCGTCCAGGGATAGCTTGGCAATCCCCCCTTTACCGTCGGCCTGATTGCCTTCGCCTTCGATTTCGGCCACCAGCAGATAGGCTTCGCCATCAACCTCATGGTAAAGCACAGACTCCGGAGTGCGGAGCCCCTCGGTTTCCCACTGCTGTTCGAGCCGGGGTGACTCACCGGCCCCGGCATTCAGTGCGGCCGCCGCCAACGCGGTGGCCAGTACCCCCATGCCGAAACGTTGCTTCCAAAGCTGATTCATTGGTCTCTACTCTCCCACAATTGGTTTTATTGATTGGCCCGGTTATCGATCAGATCATCCACCACGGCCGGGTCCGCCAACGTTGAGGTATCCCCGAGATTATCGAGCTCGTTGGCGGCAATTTTGCGCAGGATGCGGCGCATGATTTTACCCGAGCGGGTTTTCGGCAGGCCGGGCGCCCACTGAATAATATCCGGTTTGGCAATGGCGCCGATTTCCTGTACGCACAGGTCAATCAGCTCCTTACGCAGCGCATCGCTCGGCTCTTCACCGCCCATCAGGGTGACATACGCATAGATGCCCTGGCCCTTGATGTCGTGGGGATAGCCAACAACTGCGGCCTCGGAGACTTTCGGGTGCAGCACCAGCGCACTCTCCACTTCCGCGGTCCCCATCCGGTGGCCGGAGACGTTGAGCACGTCATCCACCCGGCCGGTAATCCAATAATAACCATCCTCATCCCGACGGGCACCGTCGCCGGTAAAGTAGTAACCGGGGTAGGCACTGTAATAGGTATCGATACAGCGCTGATGATCGCCATACACCGTGCGAATCTGGCTTGGCCAGGGCGCCTTGATCGCCAGGTTACCGGAACCGGCGCCCTCTATTTCATGGCCCTCATTGTCCAGCAGCACCGGCTGCACCCCGAAGAAGGGCAAAGTGGCGGAACCGGGTTTCAGGTCGGTGGCACCGGGCAGCGGGGTCAGCATATGGGCACCGGTTTCGGTCTGCCACCAGGTATCCATGATCGGGCAGCGGCTCTCGCCCACCACCCGGTAATACCACTCCCACGCCTCGGGATTGATTGGCTCCCCCACGGTTCCCAACAGCTTCAGGGACTGACGGGAGGTCTGGGTGACCCACTTATCGCCCGCCCCCATCAGAGCCCGAATGGCCGTGGGCGCGGTGTAAAAGGTGTTGACCATATGCTTGTCGACCACCTGCCAACAGCGGGAGGCATCCGGGTAGGTGGGCACCCCTTCAAACATCAGCGTGGTTGCACCGTTCGCCAGGGGGCCGTATACGATGTAGCTGTGGCCAGTGACCCAGCCCACATCCGCCGTACACCAGTAAACGTCACCTTCCTGGTGGTCAAATACATATTTATGGGTCATGGCCGACTGCAGCAGATAGCCACCGGAGGTGTGCAGCACCCCCTTGGGTTTGCCGGTAGAGCCCGAGGTATACAGAATGAATAGGGGGTCTTCGGCATCCATGCTCTCCGGCTCACAGTGATCGGATTGGCGCTCCACTTCCTGTTCGTACCAGATATCCCGACCTTCCTTCCAGCCGACATCGGCACCGGTACGCTTGACCACCAGGCAAGTATGCACACCCGGGCAGGCGTTCATCGCCTTGTCCGCATTGTTTTTCAGCGGGATGTGTTTGCCACCGCGAACCCCCTCATCGGCGGTGATCAGCACCTGGCAATCCGCATCCAGAATCCGGTCTTTCAGTGCATCAGGGGAGAAGCCACCAAACACCACCGAGTGGATGGCGCCCAGACGGGCACAGGCGAGCATGGCGTAGGTGGCCTCGGGAATCATCGGCATATAAATGCACACTCGATCGCCTTTCTTGACGCCGCGCTCACGCAACAGATTGCCCAGCCGGCTGACTTCGGTGTGCAATTCCCGGTAAGTGATCATCTGGTCTTCCGAGGGGTCATCCCCCTCCCAGATGATGGCGACCTGATCCGCCCGCTGCTCCAGATGGCGATCGACGCAGTTTACGCTGACATTGAGCTTGCCGCCCTTGAACCAGGCGACTTCCCCTTTGCGCAGATCGCTCTCACACACCTTGTCCCACTTTTTGTCCCAGGTCAGAAAGGCGTCGGCCTGCTCCGCCCAGAACCCATCCGGGTCCTCTACTGAGCGCTGGTACATCGCCCGATAGCGCTCCGCATCAATGGCCGCATGCGCTTTGAAGGAATCGGGAACCGGGTGGATGTGGTGTTCGGACATGAGAAGCCTCGCTGACAGTTGTTATTGCAATTCGTGGTTGACGCTAGTGTTCAAGATCCGGGCTCGGAGCCGCAAACTCAAGCTTAACAGCAGTTTCTGAAATTGGCCACAGACAACGTTGTCCAAAGCGGCCAAGCCGTAAATAATCGTTAAGCGGATGATGTCGATCAAAGGAGCTCGAAAGCGCCGGAGAGGAAGGAGAGCCACACCCGCCGGATTGGAGGCGGGTGTGGGGCAACCCGGGTCAGGCGACCTGGGTCGGAATGGTATTGGTCGTGCGCTCTACCCGGTTGTTCTCATCGAGATACACCAGGCGAGGCTTGTGATTGAGCAGCTCGGCTTCGCTGTACTGCCCGTAACTGGCGATGATGACCCGGTCGCCGACCTGCACTTTGCGGGCCGCGGCGCCGTTCATGGAGATGGTTCCCGATCCGGCTTCCGCCAGGATCACGTAGGTGGTGAACCGCTCGCCATTGTTGACGTTGTAGATATCAATCTGTTCAAACTCGCGCAGCCCAGCCAGCGCCACCAGATCGCTATCAATGGCGCATGAGCCGTCGTACCAGAGCTCGGCCTGGGTGACCGCCGCCATGTGCAATTTGCCTTTCAGCAGAGTAGAAAGCATAGGCTTCTCCCGTGTTTGGTGCTGACGTCAAGCGTCCAGCACAAGGGATACATTGTCAATCAGGCGCGCACCCCGAGTGTACATCGCGCCGAGAATCGTGATTTCGGCGTCATCGTGGGCCGCCGGGTCGAGCGTATGACTGTTGCACACACTGACATAGTCGGGTCGGAAACCCGCGTTTTCAATCTGTTCCTTCGCTTCTTCCGCCAGCACGAGATAGTCGCGCCGACCGGACTGAATCTGCTCGCGCACCCAACACAGGCTCCGATACAACTGAGACACCCGCGGGCGCTCATCCTCACCAATAAAGCCATTTCGGGAGCTGAGCGCGAGGCCGTCGGCTTCGCGCACAATGTCTCCGGCGCTGATCCTGACCGGCATGCACAAGTCTTCCACCATCCGGCGGATCACGGCCAATTGCTGGAAGTCTTTGGCACCGAACACCGCCTCATCCGGCTGAACGATGTTGAACAGTTTGGTGACAACCGTCGTCACGCCTTCAAAATGGCCCGGGCGACTGGCACCACAGAGCACGTCGGTCATGGTGGGCACGACGACCCGGGTCTGTTCGGCCATGCCGTTGGGGTAAATCTCGGTTTCGTCGGGGCAGAACAGGAAGTCGCAGCCGATGGCTTCCAGTTTGGCCGTGTCGGCCGCCAGTGTCCGGGGGTACTTGTCCCAGTCTTCGTTCAGCCCGAACTGCAGCGGGTTGACGAAAATACTGGTAACGACACAGTCACAGCTGGCCTGAGCCTGCTGCACCAGAGCAAGATGTGCCTGATGCAGGTTGCCCATGGTGGGCACAAACCCAATACGCTTGCCCTGGCGACGTTCCTCAGCCAAAGCGGTGCGCAGCGAGTGAATCTGATGAAATACCTGCATGGCTGGCTCGTTTCAGGCGACAACGCGGTGCGGACCCTAACGCCGTGCCAGGCACAGCGTTACCTAATTACCCAAACTTGGGGGCGGGATAATACACGGTCGTTTCGGGATGTACAATCTTTGTGCAGCATGGCGCCTGATTCATGCTTTCAGAGGCAAAAGCGTCACCCTATGCATCAATATTCCCCTTGCTGCATATATTCCGGCGCCAGGTTTTCGAAGCGGGTGAACTTGCCAATAAACGCCGCCCGACAGGTGCCGATTTCACCGTTACGCTGCTTGCCAAGAATCAGCTCGGCAATCCCCTTGTCCGGGCTGTCCTCGTTGTAATACTCATCCCGGTAAATGAAGAGAATCACATCGGCATCCTGCTCGATGGCACCGGACTCACGCAGATCCGAGTTCATGGGCCGCTTGTTGGGACGCTGCTCCACCCCCCGGTTCAACTGGGACAGCGCAATGACCGGGCAGTCGAATTCCTTGGCCATGGCCTTGAGCGAGCGGGAGATTTCGGAAATCTCCTGGGTCCGCCCTTCGCTCGGACCGGAGAGCTGCATCAACTGCAGGTAGTCCACCATGATCATCGCCGGATTGCCGTGCTCGCGGGCAATGCGCCGCACCCGGGCACGCATTTCGGTGGGCGAAAGCCCCGGGGTATCGTCGATGAACAATGGCTTGTCTTTCATCTTACTGACCGCGGCGGACAGCTTGGGCCAATCCTCCTCGGTCAACTTACCGTTGCGGATCTTGCCCTGATCAATCCGCCCGATGGAGGACATCATCCGCATCACCAGTGCCGCCGAGGGCATTTCCATACTGAACACCAGGGTCGGGCGCGTCTGGGTAAAAATGGAGGACTCGACAAAATTCAGCGCCAGGGCGGTTTTACCCATGGAGGGTCGGGCGGCCAGAATCACCAGTTCGCCGGGCTGCCAGCCGGACGTGCGCTGATCCAGATCCTCCAGGCCGGAGCTGACCCCGGTCAGATCACTGCCCGAACGGAACAGTTCGTCAATGCGCTGTACGGTATCCTTGAGCAGCGCGTTCAGGTCGGTCAGCCCGCCTTCTTTGGGGCGATCCTCGGCAATTTCCGCCACCCGCTTTTCGGCGATCTGCAGCAGGTCGTCGGCGTCGAGCCCCAGAGGGTTGTAACCGGACTTGCTGATCTCCTGGGCGACACTGATGAGCTGGCGCAGCGTCGAGCGCTCGCGCACGATATTGGCGTAGGCGAGGATATTGGCCGCACTGGGGGTATTGGCCGCCAATTCTGTCAGATATCCCAGTCCGCCGACCCGCTCCAGCTCCTCGTGCCGGTGCAGCTCTTCCGACAGGGTAATGACATCCAGTGGCTGGTCTTCTTCGGCCAGCTCGCACATGCGCAGGAAGATCTGGCGGTGGTCATCCCGGTAAAAGTCCCGTTCGGACAGCACTTCGCGCACCGCTTCCAGGCGCATATTGTCCAGCATCAAACCACCCAATACCGCCTGCTCGGCTTCTACCGAGTGCGGCGGGGGCATTTTCGCCGGGGAGGTCTCTTCCTCCGAGGGCAGATCCAAGGGTAGATCAGACATGGGCTCTCAGTACAGGTAATTCTCGGACAAAAAAACGGGCACTACCGATCAGTCCCCGAGGGGTCGATAGTGCCCGATTTCGTCAGACTTGTCACCGCCGGCCATGGAATCAGACCGGCCCAGGGTAGTGCCCGTTACTCGGCCACTACGCTGACTTTGACCGCCTGAATGACTTCAGCATGCACTTGCACGTCGATCTCGTACTCACCGATTTCGCGCAGCGCACCTTCCGGCAGTTTGACTTCAGCCTTGGTGACTTCAACGCCAGCCGCAGTAATGGCATCGGCGATATCGCGAGTACCGATAGAACCGAACAGCTTGCCTTCGTCGCCCGCGTTGGCGCCGATGGTAACGCTGACTTCCGCCAGCTTGGCGGCGCGCGCTTCGGCTTCGCTCAGCTTGGCGGCAGCAGCGGCTTCCAGTTCAGCGCGACGCGCTTCAAACTCAGCCACATTCTCGGCGGTGGCCGGAATGGCTTTGCCCTGCGGCAGCAGGAAGTTGCGGCCGAAGCCGGCTTTAACAGCAACCTGGTCGCCAATGCCACCGAGCTTGCCTACTTTTTCCAGCAGAATAACGTCCATCTCGTTTACCCTCTAAGTTGTATGATCCGGCGATCGGGCGGGGCCTCAGGCCCGGGGTGTTGCCCGCTCGCGAAAATTCAGCCAAGTATCCAGAAATGCCAACACGGCCAACAGCTGTGTCGCAGGTTCCAGCAGTATCAATACCGCGTAAAACACAAACAGCCACTGAACCCCAAGCCCCTTGATGGCTACCAGGCGGTGCACCATTGCCACCCCCTGCAGCACCAAAGGCAGCAGAAACAACGCTGACCACAGTGCGTAATCCAACCCCTGGAACAGGCAATACACGGCGGCGGCCATACTGGTCACGGCCTGTATCGGGTGAAGTTTCAGAGCCTGAAACTCCGCCCCGAACCCACCGGGGTTGTCCACCAGCGAGTGCCACCAACGCCCGAGCATCAGGCCGAGCGCGGCTGGAAAGGCCATCCCGTAGGCCAGCATTCCCAGCACAAAGGTTGCACTGTAGGACGACACTGACGCGTCTACCGAACTGGCCAGCTCTTCGAGCAGCTGATTCCAGCTCTGCAGCGCAGCCTGCACGGCGTCTGGGGCCAGAGCGCCCAGCAAGACCGCCATCAGGGTCGCTACGGCCACTATGCCCATCAGGCAAGTGGCCCACCCGCTGCCGCGCCGTAAAAACAGCGCGGCGCCGTAAGTCAGTAGCACACCCCCGACCACCGCCGTAGCGACCGCCGGGGCAATCTGACTGAAACCGAGCAGGAGCAGTGACGGTAGTACGCCCCATAACAGAATCAGCAGACCGTTGTTTCTCCCCACGCGCAAGGTGACCAGAGCCACGGTGGCGGGGGTCAGCAGGGGCACCCAATTACCAATCAGGGCCACCGCTGTGGCTTGCAAGCGACCGCGCAAAATAAATTCAGCCAGCGCTCGCAATGCTGCACTCCTTCAACCGGTTGACGGCCTCGACTTACTCGTGGCTGTCGGTGTACGGAATCAGGGCCAGGTAGCGGGCGCGCTTGATCGCTGAGGACAGCTGGCGCTGATACTTGGCTTTGGTTCCGGTGATACGGCTGGGTACAATCTTACCGGTTTCGGTGATGTACGCCTTCAGCGTTTCCAGATCCTTGTAATCAATACGCTTCACGCCTTCGGCGGTGAAACGGCAGAACTTACGACGACGGAAAAAACGTGCCAT
>NZ_DFTP01000070.1:57299-57667 GCF_002381585.1 Marinimicrobium sp. UBA4209 | reverse complement strand
CGACGACGGAAAAAACGTGCCATCTCTTATTCCCCCTGCTTTTCGGTTTCGGCTTCTGACTCTTCGTCCGAGCTGTTGTCGTCGGAGTTGTCATTGCCCTCTTCACGGCGCGGCGGGCGGCTGCCCTGCTTTGCAGTGCGCTCGCGGGCATCTTTATCAGCCTTGAGGATCGGAGACTCTTCGGTGATGGCTTCGTCTTCGCGAATCACGAGGTTACGCAGGACGGCATCGTTGTAGCGGAAGTTGGTGGTCAACTCTTCCAGGGCTTCCTCGGTGCACTCAACGTTCATGAGTACATAGTGAGCCTTGTGGATTTTGTTGATGGAGTAAGCCATTTGACGGCGACCCCAGTCTTCCAGACGGTGAAC
>NZ_DFTP01000070.1:56975-57226 GCF_002381585.1 Marinimicrobium sp. UBA4209 | reverse complement strand
CCCCAGTCTTCCAGACGGTGAACCTGGCCACCGCTGTTTTTGACGCTGGCAGTATAGCGCTCGATCATGCCGGGCACTTGCTCGCTCTGGTCGGGATGGACCATAAAGACGATTTCGTAATGACGCATTGTAGCTCCTTACGGGTTAAAGCTTCCCCGGACCAAAAGGGCCTGAGTGAAGCAAGGAGTGACCCGGGCAAAAGGCCCGGGCCGGTTAGGGGCGGGTATTCTAGGGAGTTTACCGTGGGGTTG
>NZ_DFTP01000070.1:47604-56853 GCF_002381585.1 Marinimicrobium sp. UBA4209 | reverse complement strand
ACGGCGGGTGCGCCTTCGGCTTACCCGCCCTACGGATGGCTCGGAGGTTGCGTAGGGCGGATAAGCGAAGCGCATCCGCCGTAAAGCAGCTCTCCCGCTTATCAATTACCGTAAACCGGGAACTTGCCGCATACGTCCAATACCTTGCCTTTCACCTCTTCGATCACGGCGTCGGCATTGCCGGCTTCCAGGCCGTCCAGAATATCGCACATCCAGCCCGCCAACTGCTTGCACTCTTCCTCGCGGAAGCCGCGGGTGGTGATCGCCGGCGTACCGACCCGGAGGCCTGAGGTGATGAACGGCGAGCGCGGGTCGTTCGGTACCGCATTCTTGTTCACGGTGATGTTGGCCCGACCCAGCGCTTCGTCCGCGTCCTTACCGGTGTACTCTTTACCGATCAGGTCCACCAGCATCAGGTGGTTTTCGGTGCCGCCGGAGACAATCTTGATACCGCGCTCAAGAAAGGTCGCCGCCATGGCCTTGGCATTTTTGACCACTTGCTGCTGGTACTCTTTATAGGCGGGGCTCATCGCCTCCTTGAAGCTGATGGCCTTGGCGGCGATCACGTGCATCAGCGGGCCGCCCTGACCACCGGGGAATACGGCGGAGTTGAGCTTTTTCTCGATCTCTTCATTGGCCTTGGCCAGGATGATCCCACCACGGGGGCCGCGCAGGGTTTTGTGGGTGGTGGAGGTGGTCACGTCGGCGATCTGCACCGGGTTGGGATATACGCCCGCGGCTACCAGACCCGCCACGTGGGCCATATCAACCAGTAAGTAAGCGCCCACTTCGTCGGCGATATCCCGGAACTTCTGCCAATCCACGACCTGGGAGTAAGCCGAGAAACCCGCCACGATCATGCGCGGCTTGTGCTCGCGGGCCAGGCGAGCAATTTCTTCGTAGTCCAGCTCGCCAGTCTCCGGGTTCAGACCGTACTGCACCGCATTGTAGATCTTGCCGGAGAAGTTCGGCTTGGCACCGTGGGTCAGGTGGCCACCGGCGTCCAGGCTCATACCCAGAACGGTGTCGCCGGGCTTGCACAGGGCGGCATAAACGGCGGAGTTCGCCTGGGAGCCGGAGTGCGGTTGAACGTTGGCGTAATCGGCACCGAACAGCTCCTTGGCGCGCTCGATCGCCAGCTGTTCACTCTGGTCAACGTACTCGCAGCCACCGTAGTAGCGTTTGCCGGGATAGCCCTCAGCGTATTTGTTGGTCAGCTTGGTGCCCTGGGCTGCCATCACCAGCGGACTGGTGTAGTTTTCCGAGGCAATCAGCTCGATATGCTCCTCCTGGCGACGGCTTTCCTTCTGGATGGAATCCCAGATTTCGGGGTCAAAATCGGCAATCGTCTGAGTTTTGTCAAACATGAACACATCCTGAGCAGGGCGACAGGCCAGGCAACAGCCCGCCGGGGTTAAAATTGGACGCGAATTGTACACCAATCAACCAGCTCGCTTCCAAGAAAAATACTCAACCAGCGCCATAGTCTCGCTCATAAAGCGCATCCGTCTTCTGGCGGCAAAGCCCGCATGGCGTTTGACCGGCCAACGGGCCGGTGCAACAATGCCTGACAGGCCGTCGGCCTAGGCCATACCGGATATTCAGTTTCGGTTAAGCCGCCCGGCGGTATAACAGAGGCAATGCTCTATATACGAGCGAAACCTCTGGGAGGACACCCCATGAAGACATCCTGGACTACCCTGGCCACCGCCGCCCTGCTGCTTGTGCTCAGCCTGGGCGCCTGGGCCGACGACGACTACAGTCAGGCCGAACTGAATCAGATGCTGGCCCCCGTCGCCCTCTACCCGGACACCGTGCTGTCCCACATCCTCATCGCCAGCACTTATCCCCTTGAAGTGGTACAGGCGAACCGGTGGGCTCAGCGCCACCGCAATATGGAAGGCGCCGCCGCGGTGTCCGCCGCCGAGCGCGAAGGCTGGGATCCGAGTGTGACCGCCCTGGTGGCCTTTCCCGACATTCTCGAACGCATGGCGGATGATCTGGAATGGACCCAGGATCTCGGCGAGGCCTTTCTGTGGGACGAGGGCGAGGTCCTCGCCAGCGTGCAGGACCTGCGCCAACGGGCCTACGAGGCGGGCACACTGCGCACCACCGAACATCAGGAGGTGGTCATAGAGCAGAAAACCATCATTGTCGAACCCCGGGTATCCGAGGTCATCTACATTCCTTATTACGACACCCGGGTGGTGTACGGCCCCTGGCGCTGGCACCACCACCCGCCCCACCGCTGGCATCGCCCCAGTCGGGGCTACTGGAATGCGGGTATCTTCTGGAGCTTCGGCACCCGGATTGACCACCGCAGCTTCTATTTCAGCAGCTTTCACTGGCACAACCGGCACACCGTGGTGATTGACATTGACCTGCACAACCATCACCGCTTCCACTCCGGCCGCAGTGTGGTTCGCTATAAAGAAGCGCGCCGCTGGAAACACAACCCGAGCCATCGCCGCGGCGTCGAGTACCGTCGCAGCACGGTGCGTCAACGGTATGCCGCCCCGTCGCGCACCGCACGCCATTCCGGGACACGAGTGGAACGCGCCCAGCGTGTAGAGCGCATCGAACAGCGCCTGCAGAACCCCCGCAGCAGCGCCCGGAGTGAACCCCGTCGTTCGCGGGACGCTCAGGCTCGAAATGATCGGCAACAACCCCGGCTTGACCGCAGCGATACCTACCAGACCCGTCGGGAAACTCCGAACCGGATGGAACAGCGTTCTGGCGAGCGCCTGCGCGCCAATGAGCCAAACCGCGACCGTGCACAGGTGCAGCGTCAAGCCCGCGAAGAGCGTACCCGCACCACTCGCACCGAGCGCCCCTCCCGGGAGGAACGAGCCAACGCCCGCAACCTTCGGCAACCAGAACGGAGCCAGCAGAACTTTCAACGCAGCACCCGGGATCGGGTGGATGCGGCCCGCAACCGCTCATCTATCAGTGAGCGAGCTCGCCAGAGCCGAAATGAGAATGGACGCGCCGAGCGGCGGTGATCAAGTGATGGGTTAAAGTGGCTGCTACAGGGAAGCGCAGCCACTTGAAACAGAGCGGGTCACGGGAATTGGTCAATTCACAATCGTTCAGGCTGGCAGAAGTCCAGCGACGCACCCAGGAAACTGACCGCACCAGACTAAACATTAATAGCGAATAAAAGGCACTATAGCCTATTAGTATATTGACTCCCCAGGCTTCAGGTATCGCTTCAAATCCTCCTCATCGATTGGCCCTGTGATTCGCTCATTAAGGATTTCATCGTCTCGCCAGTATTCAGACAAAGTATCCATAATATTGGTCGCCCGTTTTTTTGCTTTTACCAAGCTGGATTGGAAGTCCTCTCGGTAGTGGTCAGAGACTCGGCCCCACCAGCCCCAACTAAAATTATCGAGATTCCTGAAAATACTGTGAACCTCACTAGCTACACCTTCCATGTAGCCGTTATCACCTTCGATCGCCTTTTGAATAGCTTCATCAATTCCCTTTTGCGTACCTACCAAGTTTCTTAGGACTCTATCCCGCCAAGTCTCTGGCCAATCTGAAGCGGGCCATTGATGCCAGTCACCTTGCTCAGACGATCTCTCGAAAAATGCGTCCAATGAATTCTCCAGAACTTCAATCGCTCTTCTATGCCATACAGACATTTCTTGCATGTACTCAATGCTAGAAAATTTTCTTCTCAGTAATGTCCTTTTTAAATTATCATCCATCGTAAACTACCGACCAATCCATCAAAGCGTGAATTGACATTTTCCAATCAACACCAGCCTACCAATATGGCATACCAGCCACACCAGGGAAAATAGCTAATAGGCGCTCTCTCCAGGCTTCAAGTATCGCTTTAGATCCTCCTCATCAATAGGGCCAGTGATTTCCGGAGTAAGAATTGAATCTTTGGTTTTCCATGCTCCCATCAGTTGCCGCATGATATTCGAAGCGCACTTTTTTGCCTTAACAAGATTTTTAGTGAACTCGTCTCTGTGGTGACTGGGTATGCGCTCCCACCACCCCCAACTAAAGTTGTCAAGATTCCGAAAAATCCCGTGCAAACTTCCAGAGACGCTTCTAATCGTGGAGACTTGACCTTTTCTGTAGTTCTCTATACCTCGATCAATACTCTCTTGCGTCCCCAACAAATTTTTGAGTACCCGATCTCGCCAAGTTTCTGGCCAATCCGACGGCGGCCACTGATGCCAGTCTCCATGTTCAGAAGAACGCTCGAAGAACGCACTCAACGCTTCCTTTAAACTGTCAATCGCTCGCTGATGCCACTCAGACATTTCAAGCATGTAATCAACACTTGAGAACTTTCTCGCCAGCAACTCACGTTTCATCTCTTTATCCATAGCTATGGCTCCGGCCAGTTGGTAAGGTTTGGCGATGACGCTTCGATACTGTTCGGGGAAACGAACAATTGTGTGCTACCACCTTGGAGATAGAACTCGTTTCCCGAAAATTCTTCGTAGGGCTGACCTGCAGCCGGCCCTTCCCAAGCTTTCAGTCCACCTTCTCCCACAAAATGCTCGACATAGTACCCATTATCATTCCAATCATCTTTTACAGCGTAGCCTCTGCGCCATTCAGTCTTATTGGCTGGAAGATCATAAGCCCAAAAGCCACCTGCATCGTTGTTCTTTTCATCGACTATACGATAAATCTTAGTACCTTCGGGTATATCGACTGGTTTCGCATCCACAAAGGTATCGTAGGTTTCGTAGCCATCATAGTTCAAGTTTGGCCAGCCCTGAGCGACCAAATCATCATGACCTGCAGGGGGAGCCTCAAGCCCGGTCAAGTGGTTCGGCATAGGGCCGGTTTCCGCACCCATCGGCTTCCCATCAGCCTGAAGAGTATAGGGATCGTCCGGGTTTCCGTCACGGTGATAGCGCTTATGTACTCGGTCACCAGTTTTGGGCGCCTTGACATCGGAATGCGGTTCGTAGGGCAGCTCGGCCCTGGCTGTCAGTTGAGGCGCTTGGGGCTGGTCGGTAGAAAGGCTGGTTTTCTGATCAACCGGCGCGTCGAATTCTTTCCGGAGCTTCTTTCGACGCAGCTGTCGGGCCAGATTGCGAAACAGGTGGCCCAGGCCGCGCAGCCGGCTGGCGTGGCGGAGCTGTGAGGCGGCCTGGGCGGCGTTGCCTGCGCCGGCGGTGAAGATGGCCAGCAGGGCCGCCAGGACGATTTCAAATACGCCGGCGCCGGCAAACTCGGCCCACTCAACGCTGGATTGATTGTCCGCCATCGCCTGGGCAAATTCCAGCAACATTTCCCTGGTGGGTGCATCGTCGGCGATAAAGGCGGCGATGTCGTAGGCCTCGGCGATCAGCCCCATCAATTCCCGCAGGCGCTCCTCGCAGATATCGTCCGGCTCCACGCCGAACAGGCGGGCGAGGTCTTTCTTTTGTTCGTCCTGCAGGTTCTGGTTGACGCTGTCATACCATTCCGACCAGGTCAGCTCGCCGTCCTGATAGCTTTGATAGCTGGCCCTTAGCGTATCGCCCAGGAGGTTGGCCGGACTGAGGTAATAGGAGAATTCCGCGACTTTGTAGGCCGTTTTTCCCACAAACTCAACGAACCCCACAGCGCCATTCCACGCACCACGCCCCACGGCCTGAATGTGTTCAAAAACGCGCTGCGGGCCGCCCATCTGTTCGAGTTCACGCTCGTAGGCTTCGGCTTCCAGGCGTTGATCTTCGATGATCTGGTCAAGGACTTCCTTGATCGACGCTCGGGTCGCTTCGATGCGCGCGTCCAGATCGGGTTCGGGTAATAACGTTACGCGTACATTGCCTGGCGGCAGTCCGGCCAGACACACCTGGCCCTGGTCGTTGAGTCGTCCCACCCAGACCATACCGTCGCTGTCGGTCGCCCGGAAATAGCCATACACGGCACGCCCGCTCTGAAAGCGGTACTCCAGTTCCAGCCAGTGGTTATCATCGAGGTCATCGATGTCGGGGTCCCGGCCGCCACCGACCGCAACACCTTCGCCGACTTGCGTCATGCAGCCACTCCTTCAGCCTGTAAGCAGATCGCTCCCCGATAGCTCTGGTCGGCGGAGCCATAGATGAGGTGGGTATCGTCTCCCGGCAGACTGAGCGCTGTCTGGCCCGCGAGAGCCACCAGTACGGCGCCTGTCGCGGCGCCGATATCACCGTAATACTCGGCGGGGTGATGCACCTTGGGATCGTCGAACAGGTGGTGGTTGCGGGTCAGTGCCACACCCAACTCTTTGCCCCAGTAACGTTCGCCGTTCGCACTGCTGTAGATGTTCTTGATGGTCCGCTGCGTTGGACGCCCCGCCAGGGCCTGCTTGAACGCCTGATCCAGGCCCTCGCCCCGGTAAGGTTTGTCACTGAACCAGTGCCCGGACTCGTAGCCAAAACCCGGCTCAGTCAGGGCGACGCGGCGGCCATTCTGAATCAGCGCCTTTTCCGGATCCGGCGTCAGGCAGAGATAACCGGCGGCTTCTCCCGGTGCAAAGGCGTCGCTTCCGGGGTGCGGGCGCAGGTGCTGAGCCGCCAAGCGCTTCTGCCCGTCGAGCATCGCCAGCAAGGGGCTGAACTGGTAGCTGTCGGCTCCACCGACCAGAACAGCGCTGTGGCCAATGTCGTAGGCATAGTGAAAGGCCAACTTGATCGCCTCAATGACTCCCGGACGGCCGACACTGACCGCGCGGGAGCGCCGGGCGTCAATGGCGCCGGGCGCCAATTGTTCGTACAGCGCGGGAAGAAAGCCGTCGCTCAGCCCGGTGGCGACACCGGGGTATACCTCGGGACCGGCATAAAGCAGGGGAATCGGCGAGCCCGCTGAGACGGGCTGGAGCGCCTGGGCGGCGGCCACCGTCGACATTGCCAACATCCGTTGCTCTCGCAGCGTCAGCTCCGGGTACTGCTCCAACAAGGTCGGCAAGAGCGGCAGGGCTTCGTCGGGCACCAATGCCTGAACGATCAACCGGCGCTTTCCGGTAAAATAGCTGCTGGTAGCGTAGCGACTGATCTGTGCGCCAGCGGCGGCCCACACCATTTCAGTAGAGCCGCCAATGGCGGTAATCATGCCGCTGCCGGCCAGATACAACACTCGGTTCTGGGTCATGGCGATTCCTGCCTTCGTTCCATGGAGTACCAGGACTGTTGCGGATCGAGCAACGCCAACTCCAACGCGGCCGCGGCGCGCTGGCGTTGGGGGCCCTCCGACAGAACCCGCTGTAGATTGGCCTCGGTGACCGGCTCACCCAGCAGGAGCCGTTCACCCGGCGGATAACGGTGCTTGATCGTCTCCCAGAATACGGTCAACTTTTCGGTGTTGGGCCAGGGCAAGTGCTCATCGTCATCCATCGGGGGTACCGGTGTGTCCGGGTGATCCTGTGCTTCAGCGTCATTGAGTTGGGGGAGCTGATGGTGCAGGTCATGAGCTTGCAGATCGACGCCCGTGATCTGGTAGAACGCCTCGCCCGCCACACGAGCCAGCGACAATTGCTTCATACAGCGAAGCAACCAGGGAACCGCTTCCGGGTCGCCCAGAGCCGCGGTGGCGATCACGGATAGTCGGGCCGCGTCCGGCGAGGTTTGGCCGAATAGTTGCGCGACCCACTGCTTGGCATCGGTACTCGGCAACACACGCATGGCCAAGATCAACGCGTCGCACTGCCGGGGGCCCGACTGCAAGGCAAACGGCATGAGCATTCTCGCTGCTGACCGATCGCCCAACAGAATGGCCGAGCGGCAGGCCTCAAACGTGACCCCCGGCTCGCCACCCTCGCGCCCTTCCGCCAGGAACGGTGAGAGGTCACGACGCTTGAAAACGCCGACGCAGTGCAACGCTTCACCGTGCAGCAAACTGTCAGCACGACAGTCGTTCCGGCGCAGGATCCGGGTCAGAAAGTCGCAGGGGTCCTCGCCACGGGCCCGGCAGGTTGCCAGTGCCAGACGCTTGTGAATGTGCTCCTTACTGATGAAAAATTTACGCACCCAGTCGTGGCAGTAACGGCCGGGCAGCCAGGTCAGCGCCGACACCAGCGCGGCGAATCCCGCCCCATCCTGTAACCCCGCTTCTACCGCTTGCTGAATACACCCCACTTCCAGTGTACGAAACGCCACGGCGGCCGCCGCAAACACCTCACCTGGCCCCGCATGAGCCAGGGCGCTCTGACAGGCGGCCCAGGCTCGCTCTGGGGCCTGCGCCAGGGCGAACAGCTGGGCGTCAATACGGCTTTCGAGTTCGGCCAGGTCGGAGGTTTGGTAGTGCGGTTGAATCAACGCCCGCGAGCGCAACAACCAGAGAAAGGCAACCTCTTCAACGCAGTCGTCAAACTGTGACTCAAACCCCGAAAGCGGATTGGGGAAAGCGGTAATAGCAGCGGTCATCCCTGATCTACCCCATGATGTTTTTCTTGTTATGGTAGAGGGGATCACCCATGCGGCAGACGTTTTTACCCTCAATTTTGACGTCAAAGGAGTACATCATGTACTCGCATTCGGCCTTGTGCTTACCACTGATAATTCCCTTTTTGACTCCGGCTTCATCGCCCGCGCTCTTGCTATAAATGGCGCCTTTGACCATCGGCATCTGACCGTCCAGCGTGACGGATTTGGGGCCCTTTGCGGTATCCGACGAGCGGCCGATATTCGGGTAGGGAATCGGTACGACGGAAGACCCCACTGGGGTTTTGCAGACATCGGGAAATACCGTGCTCATGCCGCCACTGCCCTTATGGGCAATACCGCGGCCATTGGCAAAGGTCGTTTGTGCCATCATTCAATTCCTTTGTTTACCGGGGTTGTCGGGTCATTGAGACCGTCACTGACTCCACGCTCAGCACGTCGCGCGGACAACTCAAACTGGCCCGCCAGGTTAAACTCACTGTGCGCTTGAACGGCTGAAAATAGAGTGTTTCCAATCGGGCCGACAGAGGCTCCTGACGCCCCCCGTGGTGAGCGCTGACCGAAAGAGGAACCTCAGGTAACTGTCCGGTCCATGCCCCATCGGGATGCATGCCGGTCAGTTCGAACGGCTCACCGCCGCGCATCCAGCCCGGGTACACCAGGCCGGGAGCGGCCACATTAAAAAAGCGCCGGGAAAAATCCTCCGGCGCAAAGGGCGCGCGGCGAAGACGCCACTGTTGATCGTAGGTACCAACGAACCGGGTGCGCGGTTGCCAGTGCGGCGCCACCGGGCCCAAACCGACCGGCTCGGGACTATCGTCCCGGTTTCGAAGCAGCGCCTGCGGGTGCTCAATATTCGGAATCA